>DATNDM010000061.1:0-7663 GCA_035553235.1 Pyrinomonadaceae bacterium
GGTCACAGCGAAGCGACGTTCATCGCGCGTCATTCGCGGGATCAGGTATTGACCATCGTTGATCGCTTCGGGCAGGCCCTGAAACTGCGCGCAGTCACCAAGAAAATCAGAGCGCATCGTGAGCACGATGTAGATCGACAGCTCACGCTGTTGTGAGGCTTCGAGCAGGAGCTTTACGAAGGCAGACGCTTCGTCGACGTTGCCGCCTTCGCGCGCGGCGCGAAAGCGAAACAACTCTTCAAACTGGTCCACGACGATGAGCAGTTTTTCGTTTGCACCGAGTCGTGCCTCGCGCGCGACGTTCAGGATACCGAACGAACCGCTGCGCAAGGTCGCCTCGATCACTGCTTCAGTTTCTTCATCCGATAATCCTGCGCCTGCTTCGGAGAGCACGTCCTTCCTGGCGAGCTCCGCCGCGAGATTGCCGATCGGATTACCGCCTGGTCTCATCACCGCAATGCGCCAGCCCGAGCCGGCGCCTTTCATCATTCCGCCCCGCAACGCCGGCATCAAACCGGCACGAATCAACGAAGACTTGCCACTGCCCGACGTACCCACGACCGCGAGAAAACGTGCGCGTGAAAGCCGCGCGATCAACTCGTCCGATTGTCCTTCGCGTCCGAAGAACAACCGGTATTCTTCTGTTTCAAATGGACGCAGTCCGGGGAAGGGATTCGTGAGCGGTCTGTTCTTGATCATTGTTGCCCCCCTTCAGAGTGCACGGCGGTGACGAAGTCGCGCAGATCTTCAGGATCGAATGACTGATAATTGCGAATAACGTAAGGAACGAGATGCGTGAGGAAGTCTTCTTTTTGATCGTTCTGCGGCGCGCCCACGTAGACTGCACTGGCTGTCCAATCATCCTCGCGACCATAGCCGTAAGCTTTTTCGAGGTCTTCCAAATTTTTGCGCACCCACGGCTCGTCGCCGTTGCCGAAGTAGACGAGTGCAGCGTCGCATTCGCGCAGGTTCTTGTGATGGTAGTCCATGAGCGTGGCGGCCGAATCGCCGTCGAACCACGTAATCACTTCGATATTCTGTTTGAAAAGATATTCCTTGATCGGACGTATCAGACTTCGATCGCGGTTTTCACAGATGAGGTAAACCTGTTTCAGTTTGGACCGGCCGTTTTGTTTCTCCGACGCTGCCACGGCAGCCTTCGCCGGTGGATTGAGTTTCTCGACGATGCGCGTCTTCAAGTCTTCGATACTCGTTCGCAGCAACTCAGCGCCACATCCGATTTTGTTCTGCACGCCCGTTATGAATGATTTTTGACGTTCGTCGGTAACTTCAAGCGCGGGCGTCATCAAGCCTGGAGGCATCCACAGCAGACGTGTAAACGAAGAATCTTTGCTGCAACGTTGCGCCGCAAGCTCTTCCTGGATCGCAATGATCGAACGTGGATCGTCTTCGGGTGTCGCGCCGTAGCGTTTGCCGATCAGGTGAACCGAGAGAACTGAGCGTCCGAGCGCTTTCAGTATCGCTGCTTGAGTCTCTTGCGCTTCTTCAGTCGGAAGCTTCTGTTCGGGAACCACTCCGTAACCGCGTTGTCGCAACTCGTCGCGCACGAGATCGCGTTCCTGGGCGACGTCGGAAGTAGTTTCAGCGAGATAGATGAACTTCTGTGGACCTTCGGTGGGTAGTTCCTTGGTCTGACGTTGTTGGCCTTGATCCTTAACAACTGCGAGCAGTGTCGAGATATCCCACGCGAGACGTCGCAGCACAGTCCAGTAACGCGGATCTTTCGCGGGGACGACGTCCGGACTGAACTCAACCGGCATGTCGCCTTCCATCTCGTAGAAAGCGTGACCGATCAGTTCGCGCAACGGTTCCGGTTCCTTCTTCGCGAGATTGAAAAGCAGCGGCGATTTCACGACTTTGAAGATTCGCGAACGATGCGCGGGCGCGTTGGGGAGTGGCGGATTTTTGACGAACGTTTCCAACTCGCGCAGGCACCAGTCTGACTGCACATAACGTGGAGAAACGATCGGAATGAAAAGCAATGAATGTGTAATGCCTTCTTCGATCGCGGCGCGCAACAGCGCGTCGCCGGTGAGGCTGCGCTGGTCGCGCCAGATAGTTGGCATGTAGCCGAGCGTGCCGCTGATGAGACGAGGCAAACGTTCGACGAGTAGATCGACCCAGCCTTTGACGTCGCCGGCAGGGTCGTCGTCGTCGAGGTGTCCGTAACTGATAAATAAGTCGTATTTAGAAGGCATTTTTCGCTGGTCCCGGGAGACGGAAAGATGAAGTCAATCCAAAGGCGTGACGCGGGAAATCATACACGAACCGACACAAGAGGCACAAAAAGCACAAAGGATTTATTGATGTCTTTTGTGCCTTTTGTGGCTCAACTCGCTGGCGAACAGATGCGGCATGGTTTGAAGCCGTGTGATACGGCTTCTGACCCAGTAGAAAAACCAACACGATTCCTGGCCGAGATGCGATCAACCCAGTCGCAGTTCTCGACGTGATAGATCCCTAAAACAATATTGCCGATGAACGGATCCGCAACTGCTGTACTGACGGCTGGTCCCGGTGAATTAACCGGCGGCAGCCAGGGCGTTGCCTGCTGTGGCGGTGGCGCTGAAATCGCCGGCGGTGGTATCCAGGCCGTCTTCACGTGCGCTGGTGGTGAATGTGCGGAAATCAACGTTGAAGTCGTAAGCTGCGCTGCGGACGCGGGCGCGGCCACGGTCGGCGGTTGCCACGCGGCACCCGGCGGCAATCCCTTTGCCCGGCGCGCCTCTTCTCTCGCCTTGATGCATCCATACGTGATGCAGCCGATGAACATGCAGATCAGCGCCACAAATAACGACGTCGGGAACGCGAATCCGAATCCCCTCAGCGCCGTATAACCGGCCCAGTACCAAAGCAGGAAGTATTTCCGCACAAACTCTTTCGCAAACACCATCGTGTTGCCAGTCACGTCGTACGGATCGGTGATGAGTGGAACCTGAGGTACCGGCGCTGCGGCTGGACTGAAAACTGATTGGTAAAACGGCGAGCCCGGCGTCATCGGCGTTGATTTCCTGCGACTCTTCTCCTGCCACGATACCCAGCGAATCGGATCTCGTTGAACCGGAGCCTGCATTGCGACCTCGCGCGTTTTCGTCGTTCCGTCGAGATCGACAGGTGCAGTCATCCACGATGGCAGTTTGGACTTCGCCTGCACGAGGTCGAGCAGGCACGGCACTTCATCAGGCGATCCAGTGGCAGCGTTTGCGAGTACGTCAGCAAACTTCGCCGGCTCTGGTCCAAGTTCGCGAATCTTTTTGAAGAGTTCCGACGCAGCGGGATCCGCGAAGTCACTCTTCGTGAAGAGCAGGTTCTCGTCGTGATGTTCTTGCCAGAGACTCGGTCGCTCAGCCAGCGCCAGTAACGACAGGTAAATCACGAGCGCGGAGAAGTAATCCAACTTGCTGTCGAAATGTTCGGCGGTCCTGCGCGGGTGTTGGTAATGTTGATGACCGACTTCGCTCGCACTCCAACCCGCCATCGCCGGCACGAAAATCCCATCGTGATCGACCAGCCGCAGTTGACCGTGTTCGATGATGATGTTGCCGTGTTGCAGATCGCCGTGTGCGATGCCTGAATCGCGCAATGCGCTCAACAGTCGGAGCCACTCTTCCGAAAGATGCAGCAGCACGTCCGGACGCTTGAGCATCTCGCTGATGTACAGATCGAGCGTAGGACCTTCGATCCACTGCATGAACAGGATCGGAAATCGCTGGCCGCCGACGAGGATTCCCTCAGGCGCGTACGCAAAGCTCGACAAGTATGAAACCGGAGCATCCCGCAGGTGGTCCTGGATGGCGCGATAACGCTGATCGCGATAGCCGAGATAGCCGCGGAAGCAGCGTACGGCGAAGTCGCCGTCCTTGTTCATCGATTTGAGTTTGTAGACGTAGGCGAACTGGCCCGACGTCACGAGCGGCATTCCGAGACGATCGACAGCCGGAAGCGTGTTGCGCAACTGTGGATGAGCAAAACAGATCGACGGACACTGGATCGCTTCGGTGAAATACCGCGCGGAAGGCCAATTCCTCGGTAAGGTGCCGGTTTGTGAGGAGGATACTGCCACTCAGCTAATTCTCCGCTTGATTTCGATCCGCATGATGGCGAGATCGTCGTTTCTTATTCTGCCAGCTTGTCGCTCGTCGTCAAAGAACCGGTTTAACTCTTCGTCTGTTCGCGCGGTCAAAAAGTCCGCATCGAAATCGCCGTTCTCGAAACGCTGCAAACACCACGACGCAGCCGCGTCGGACATCAATAACAGCACGTCGCCGTTTTCACAACTGCCGGATTCGATCACGACCGACGGCATCGTGCTGTCGTGCAACTTGGCATTCGAGGCGACCAGCACCGGGGTCGAGTTGAAAAGCTCGGAGCGCGTCAGCGGCAAACTCTTCAACAGCTCGGCGCCGCGACAGTGCAGCAGGCACGAATCGCCCAGCGCAATCGCTTTCCACGAAGGCCCATCGAGATCAAGCTCGACGCCAACGAAAGCCGCAAACGATCCGTTGCGTGCTTTCTCCTCGGAATACCACGACAGGGTTAGACCGTTCCATGAATCGTGCAGTTCCCGGCCTTCGTCTGCGACCCATTTGCGAAAGTCATTGAGTGTCAGCGTCGCTTCGTTACGAACCCAGTGTTCGGCGAGGTTCCTGGCCCACTGTTGCGCGTGGAATGCTTCAGTGGCGCCGTCAGTAAGGGCGAAGCGAGCGGTGTGCGCGTCGAAGGCGATTGCGTCTTCACACTCAGAGGCGTCATGGTCCAACTTCGGCAGCAGCAGTTGCCGCAGTTGCAGATCCCAGGTCGCACTCTGTTTGGCGGAACTCAAGCGCTCTCCGTTCTATCCATCCATTTGTAAGGCGTCATGCCGGTGAGGCTGGTGCCGATCTCGTAGAACTGCACGATGGATGATGGATCACCATTGAAGACAAACCCGCGCGAGCCTTCGACCGCATGAACGCCGAGTTGCGCTGCCGCGGCGAGAAAGTTTGTCGGCAAGCGACTCGAGATCGCAAACAGCGAACGCGCAAAGCCGTCGGGCAGGGAAGTCTCGTCAGTCGGATACTCGATCTTCGCTAAGCGTCGTGTGGAAATGTGGCAATTAAATAAAAGGACCGGACCGTCGTCGGTGCCGAGCGTCATGATCTGTCGCCCGATCTCATCCGGATCGCCGTCGCTGGATTCGCCGTCGGTGAGATGCAGAATGGTTGGCGGAAATCCGTGCGGGTGCGCTATCAGCCATTGTTGCAGAACGTCCTTGACCTTTGTGAGCGCTTCGCACATCGGAGTCTTTCCGTCGGCGGTCGGATGAATCCAGACTGGATACCGCACCGGTATTTCCACCCACGAGCCGGCGCCGTCCGAGACTCGCTTGTAACTACTCTTCACCTGCAACGGATAATCTGCGACGTCCGCGATCGGCACCATATCGCGTGCCGCGAGCGGGCCGGAAAAGCAGGTCGACACGTTGCGTCCGTAGCCGACGACTGAGACGTAATAGTAATTCCTGACTTCTTCTGTCTTGGTGCAGCGAATCACAAGATCATGCAGGGTATGATTGACGACCTCCGCGACAAACTCGGCCTTTTTGCGGACCGAGTCGCCACTGAACGAGTCGCCCATCGACCCTGACTGATCTATCAGAAGAATAATGCAGGTGGGGTTTGCGCGAGTGATCTGGGCCGAATACATTGCGCCCTATTCTATTACTGGACGCGGCTTATGCACCAGAGTTCGTTGCGGATTATCACCAAAACCAGCGCCGCCTACTCGGCGTTGTGTGGTGAGGTGCTATTGACAGTCAGCCTGAGGATAAACGCCCGGGAAGAACGAGGCTTTGCAACAGAAGAAACATAATAAATATCTTGACACTGTCCGGCTCGGTCAATAACATTCCGGCTTTCTCCCGACCCGCCCAGAGCGTTGCTCAGATAATTCTCCTAACTTATAAACCTGCGCCTCCGCCGCTCCGCAGACTATACCGAGACCGTTATGTGATCGACAGCTTCACTAACCGTCAACTGGTCAAGCTCACTTCGCGATCACTCAACGAAGACTACACCAGCCGGCCCGCAACACATCATCTGAGGCGGCTGGGACGGAAGGACTGATCTCGAGACTATTCGCACAACTAACCATACCAATTAACTCGGAAGGGGAGGATGGTCGCAGTATCGTTCACCCAGGACGTACAGGTCGCATCATTGCCTCGGAAGACGTTTTAACAAGTCGCACGCGGTACACTTATGAATGTTGACCAGAATGCCGAATTACATCCATCCTGGAAACCATCTCTCTCACTTGATCCTTTTATTGGTTCAAGCCCCGCAATGCGTGCGATCGAGCAGAAGGCCAGAAAGTTTCTTCTCACCGATCAGCCTGTCCTGATTCAAGGAGAAACGGGAACCGGCAAAGGAGTTCTGGCTGCGTGGCTGCATTATCGCGGGGGTCGTCGAGATCAATCGTTTGTCGATTTGAATTGCGCTTCGCTTTGCCGGGAATTGCTGGAATCTGATCTATTCGGTCATGAGAAAGGTGCGTTTACCGGAGCCGTCGCCACTAAGAAAGGGTTGTTTGAAATCGCTCACAACGGCACGGTCTTCCTTGATGAGATCGGCGATCTTGATTTGCAGTTGCAACCGCGACTGCTGAAAGTCCTCGAGGAGAATCGCTTTCGCAGGTTGGGCGACGTCTGCGAACGACACGTGAATATCCGCCTCATCACAGCGACGAGCAAAAATCTCGCGCTCCTCGTCCGGGAAGATAAATTTCGCATCGACCTCTATTACCGGATCAATACGTTTTCCATCAAGTTGCCGGCGTTGCGGGAAAGAGTCGAGGATATTCCATTGCTCGCTCGAGAGATGCTCAAGAGAATCGCCATCGATCAGGGGCGCAATGAGCTGCTCTTGTCGCCGGAGTTGGAGAAGCGTCTGCAAGCCTATCCCTGGCCGGGAAATTTAAGAGAGTTACGCCAGAGTCTGCAACGCGCGGCCATCTTTTGTGAAAACGCTATGCTCACCGTCGAGGATTTACAGCTCGAGCATGAGCATTTAGCGAACGATGCGACAGTTTCAGAGAAGCGACAGATGACGCTTTCGGAGTTGGAGCGCCGGCATATCGAGCAGGTGCTGCGACTTGCAAATGGGAACGTTGAGGAAACGGCGAAGACGCTCGGCTTATCGCGCAGCGCGCTTTATGACCGGATTAAAAAGCACGGAATCCGCCTGTCCGGAATTCCCAAATTGAATCCGGAATTCGGGACGAATGCGGGAGGGCGGCCCGATGAAGTTTTCGTGGTCCGTGAGTCTTCATAAACGCGGAACTTCATGATTGGAGAAGTCGCATGGCTTTGCCCTAAAAGTTCTATCGAACTTCTTCTCTGTGCAACCTCTGTGTTCTCTGTGCCTCTGTGGTTAAGGAATTGTTGGCAACCACAGAGACACAGAGAACACAGAGGTTGCACAGAGAAATCGGGCAAAGCCAGTCAAAGCTCTGTTGGTGTTTGCGGCGTTTCGATCAGGTAAGCGGTCTGTCCGGAATTCCGAAACTGAGTCCTGAATTCAGGACTGATTTTTAACTGAGCAATCGTCATGAAGAGGCAGTAATAGAGGAAAGAAGCAGGGAATCGGCCTGCGGAAGTACGGTT
>DATNDM010000062.1:0-4395 GCA_035553235.1 Pyrinomonadaceae bacterium
CGATCCGAGCAAGTGCGGATAGTCACTGCCCATCACCATATGGTCCGCGCCAACCATGTCGCGCACCATCTTTAACGTGTACGGGCTGAACGACACCGTGTCGTAATACAACCGCTTCAAATAAACACTCGGCAGCTTATCGATCTTCACGCGGCAATCCGCGAAATCACGGAAGCCGTTATCCATGCGTTCCATCAGGTAAGGTATCGCGCCGCCGAGGTGCCCGATGATCCAACGTATGTCCGGCAGCTCTTCAAACATCCCGTCGTAGCACATCCGTGCGACCGCGAGGCTCGTATCAAACGGAAAGCCAATGATCGGCCCCAGCACATACTCGCGGAACGACTCCGAATTCGTGGGAATCATCGGATGGAGGAAGATGCACAGCTTCATCCGGTTCGCTTCCTCGAAGAATGGCCGGTACTCCGGCGACGTGAGCGGCTTGCCGCCGATGTTGCTCAACAGGATCACGCCGTTCAGCTTCAGCGTATCGATTGCGCGGTGCAGCTCGTTTAGCGCGGCGTCGGGCGCGTCCATCGGAATCGACGCGAAGCCCTTGAATCGTTTCGGATGTCGCGCGATGAGTTCGGCGTAAGAGTCGTTCATCATCTTCGCGACTTCGGGCTGGTGCGCGGAGTCAGTGAAGAAAACATTGGGCGTTGAAAGCGAAACGACCTCGACGTCTATGCCAACGCGATCCATGTCCTCGATTCGTTTCGACACGTCGGTCATCGCGGGTGTGACGCCGAAAAACCGCGCACCGCGATACGTGATGATCGTCTGCCCGCTCGAGCTCGTGCCGAAAGAAAACTCGGAAGGAAGATCTCGAATCGTGCGAAAGAATGCTTCGGTGTAGAAGTGTGTGTGCAGGTCGAGCTTCATCATTTTGGTCGTAAATCTGCGTTCATCGGCTTTGCCTCAGAAGTCACAGGTCATGTTGGATCGGGTCAGTACAGGGAGCGGTAGCGACCTTGTCATGATCAGCATGCGATATTTGATTCCTATGGTTTGACGAGGTCGCCGCCGCGTCGACCTCGTAATCGGCAAATGCCTCCAGAAAGCACGCGTGCAATGAAGAAAAGTCTGCGGCAGTGAGCAACCGATACCACATAGATGCCTCGCAACGGCAATCTAATCGTAACATTCTCGATCGAGAGGCCGGTGTTATATTCAGTTTGTTTAGTATTTTCTACTTCTTCAGCAGCGGCGGCGGCACCCGGCGGCGTCCCACCCACCCTAAATCTTAAACAGCGGGCCAGAACAGAAAGAGGGCAGCAGTGACTACTCCAGCAGTTGCGAGCAGAGACGAACGCGGCCAACCTAAACTCGTCAACAGCAATCGAGCCAACGTTAATAAAGACAATTGGCTCGGGTTTGTGGGCGACGTCGTGAATTTTACGGGTGAGGTCTGCTTCAAATCGATGCTGCGTATCGACGGCAACTTCTCCGGAAACGTCACTTCCGAAAACGGAACCCTCATCATCAGCACCGGCGCGCAAGTCACAAAGGCCCAGATCGACGTCGCGGTCGCGAAGATCAATGGAACTGTCGAGGGAAACATTCGCGCCACGAAAGAGCTCGTGCTCGGCCGTACTGCGAACGTCAAAGGCCACGTCGCTGCCTCCGCGTTAGTCGTCGAAGAAGGCGCACAATTCAACGGCACCTGCCGTCGCCTCATCACTTAGCCGACAACAGGCACCAGGAACACAGAATATTTTTATGATTTTGTGCCTCTTTGTGGCTAATATACATCTTCACACTCATCGTGCGGAAAATCAGCGTCGTCATTCCTACTTATAACCGTGCCCGGCTGCTGCCGCGTGCGATCGAGAGCGCGCGCAATGCCGGTTCGGATCTGGAAGTGATCGTCGTCGACGACTGCTCGACAGACGAGACGCCTGAAGTCTGTGCCGCCATCGAGGGCATTCGTTATGTCCGAATGCAGACCAACGGTGGACTCGCGCACGCCCGCAACGCCGGCGTGGCTGAGAGTTCGTGCGAGTTTGTCGCTTTCCTCGACGACGATGATCTGCGCTTGCCTGGTTCACTCGACAAACAATTGCACGCACTCACGAGCGACGATCGGATCGCATTCTGTTACGGCCAGGCTCTGATCGGTGACGCGCGTCGCCAACTTCCAACCGGCGAGATCTACCCGCTGCGTTGCCCACATGGCGACATCTTCTGGCAACTGCTCGAAGACAATTTCATCCCGATGCCGTCGGTGCTCGTGCGCAAATCGACTCTTGTAAACGCCAACGGATTCAATACGTCGCTGAAGCTCATTGAAGACTGGGACATGTGGCTTCGCCTCAGCGAGGATCATTTAGTTGCGGCCGTCGAAGAGCCCGTCGCAATTCATCGCAAGGCGGTCGCGGAATCCGATCAGATGTGTTCCAATGCGGCGGAGATATGTAAACAGGCCCTGCGCGTGCAGCAGATGGCATTAGTTCGTCCGCGCGCTCGCGCGTCAGAGACCGCGAAACGCCGTTACGTGCAGAAGAAATTTCGCGACCGCGCCTACGAGATATTGATGACTGAAGCGACTAACTCCATTCATGAGGGAAAACGGCAAGCAGCAAAAACGAACATTCTCGATGCTTTTCGATTCCGCCCCTTTCGCACGATGGCGAGTGGCCGGCTGTTCTGGTTCTTAAGTTACCGCTGAAACTATGAAGACTGCTCTTTGCAAGAGTCACTTCTTTGGACCAGTCAGTGGCGCTGACGAAATCCTCGTCAGTTACGCCATCAGCCTGCACAATGCCGGACACGACGTCGACGTCGTCCTCTTATACAAACCCACTGAGAACGATCGCTTCAACCGTCGCCTGCGACAGGCCGGTGTTCCGATCGTCACCGTCATCAATCGGTCGATCGCGTTCACGATCCTGCGCACGCTACGCGGTCTGCTCTCGAGCTTTCTGTTGTTCTTTCTCCTCATGCCGCGCACCGAAAGAGGCTTGCGCAAGATCTGGCAAGTGCTGATCGATCTGATCTCGCGTGTTCACTACAAAACCTGCCGCACTTACTTCGCGGAGTCTGATTACGATCTGCTGCACGTGTTCACGCCTGATACCGGCGCGACGCTCTTAATCCGCGCCGGCAAAGAAGCAGGCATTCCGGTTCTCTATCACGAAATGGGGACGCCGCATTACTTGCCGCCGCTCGAACCGCATTACAAACGACTCGAAAAGGTCCTGCCGCTCTGTTCCGAAGTCGCGGCGCTCTCGCCGACACTCGCGCGGCAGTGGTCTGAGCGATTTCCGTTTTTGTCGTCGATCTCCGTGTTGCCGTTGCTGACCGACGATGCAAACGTGCTCAGGATGCCGGCACAACTGAACGGCAAGCACGAAACGATCTTCGGATTTGCGGCGCGGATCGAAACCGGTAAAGGACCATTCGTACTCGCCGACGCCTTCGCGCAGTTACGGCAAAATCGCGACGATGTGCTCGTGCGTTTAGCGGGCACTGGCCCGGCAGTGCAGGAAGTGAAAGCACGCGTGCGCGACTTGCGACTGAACGGATCGTGGGAGTTTGTCGGATCCTATGACGGTGCGGTTGGCTGCAGCGCGTTTATGCGCACGCTCGACGTGTTTGTGCTCCCGTCTTTCGCTGAAGGAACGTCAAAGAGCGTGATCGAAGCGATGGCGCATGGACTGCCGATCATTACGACCAGCGTGGGCGGCTCGCCCGATCTGCTCACGCCTGACGCGGGCATTCTTGTTCCGCCTGGGGACAGCGCCGCGCTTGCTGACGCGATGCAACGTCTCGCGTCCGATCCGGACCTGCGCAAACGCATGGGCCAGGCTGCGCGCGATCGTTATCTGAAACTGTTTGCGCCGGACGCCGTGCTCTCGATGCTGCTCGACACTTACGCACGCATCGCCGGTCGCAATGGTCATGTTTCGCAGAACGGTCATCATCCGTGGTCTATCATGTAAATCTCGTAATCCTGTCTAACTGCCTTGCGTATCGCATTCGCCACACCGGAATTTATCACCGAGGATCATTTCGACGGCGGCTTAGCCAACTATCTCAACCGCGTTTCCACGACGCTCGCACGCCTCGGCCACGACGTTCACCTCGTCACGCTGTCAACCAAAAACGAAGACGAATTCGATCACGAAGGCGTGACGGTCCATCGCGTCATGTTGAAGCCCGGCTGGGACGCTGTGAACCGTCTCACGCGCTATTCGCTAGCGACGACCTTGCACTGGCTCAACTTCAGTACTCAAACTTATCGCAAACTCAGGAAACTTCATCGTCGCCAGCCGTTCGACCTGATTCAGTATCCCAACTACTCTTCGTGTGGTCTGTTGTCGATTCCGTTGATTCGTACGACCCATGTCATACGCGCCTCGTCAAAACCGGGTTGGAATACGTCCGTCAAATTCG
>DATNDM010000063.1:0-4170 GCA_035553235.1 Pyrinomonadaceae bacterium
CGCTTTACGGCGGATTCGAGGCGTGGGTTGACGCAGGTCTACCGCTCGATCCGAAATAAGTCGCGGCATCGCGGCACGGCTTTGCATAAAAACTCGCGACATCGCTCTTCCCTGCGCAACCTCCGCGTTCTCTGCGTCTCCGCGGTTAACTAATTCACAGCAGTAACTCACCGGAGAGACGCAGAGAACGCAGAGGTTGCGCAGAGAAATCAATAAATCGGTACTTTTGTGCAAGGCCTCAAATCATTGTTGGATCGGGTCAGTAACAGGGAGCGGTAGCGACCTGGTCAGGATCAGCATGCAATATTCTGATGATTCTTGACTCCTTTGGTTTGACCAGGTCGCTACCGCTCCCCGTACTGACCCGATCCAAGCGCCATCCGATTTTTGAGGCAAAGCCTCGCGGCATAACTGCGGCCCAGTATTATTTCTTCCGGGATCAACGTTTCTTTGACGAGCGCTTCTTTCCGCCTTTCTTCGAACTCTTCTTTCCGCCTTTTTTTGAACCCTTCTTCGAGCCCTTCTTGGAAGGTACCTTGTCGCCTTCCGCGCGAGCCTCCGATAGTCCAATCGCGATGGCTTGTTTGCGGCTCGTTACTTTCTTGCCTGAGCGGCCGCTCTTCAATTCGCCACGCTTCATCTCATGCATGGCCCTCTCGACTTTTTTACCAGCCTTCTTACCGTATCTTGCCATTCACCTATAACCTCCCTTATTCGGTAATGTTGAATATCAAAACTACTTCCGACTCGCGGCGGCGACACTCGTTGTTGGATCGGAGCCTTCCCAGCGGACGTCTGCGGTTGGGCCGTAGACGGATGGAACGCTCTTGTCCAACATGCGCAAGTAGACGCCGAGTTGCGCGCGATGGTGCGCGGTGTGCAGGACGCGCCGCCAGAAGACCCAGATCCTTTCCCGCTCGACGTCGAAGAACGGGACGACTGTGAGCCACCATTCTTCGTCCTGCTGCGCAAGAAATTTCAAACGCTCGCGCGAGAGCTCAACCATCCGCGCGGCAAAAGACTGTGGCGTGCGAGTCTGCGGCAAAACTTCATCCGCCGGCACTTCCGGTAACCCCAGGAACTCGGCGAAGAATCGGCGCTCGGACAACAGCTCGTGCTCGATGATTTGTCCAACAGTGCTCGCGCGCGGATGTGGTTTGAATGCGAGATCGTCATCGGCGAATTCGTGCCAGACCGAATGAAGTTTGTTTGCTTCGCTCGCGTACGTCTTCACGATGTGTTGAAAAATGGGAGACGAAGCCTTCGGCACCTCGTCATCTTTGATAACAATGTGTTCGTATTTCATAACGGAACCCGTCCACAAGAGGCACAAAAGATCAAAAGGCACAAATAAGACTTTGTGCTCTTTGTGATCAGAACGTGAAAATGGCCGCGAACTCCGACCTGATATTGTGCGTCGTGTAGCTCGGAATGCCGCGAAACAGCGGCAACAGGCCGGCACGAGAATCCGCGCGCGTGCGGTAGTAACCCTCCTCGTAAGCAAACGTCACCCACTGGTTCCACTTGTACTGAATGTTGCCCGAGAAGAGATCGCTCCGGCCGCCACGCAGGCCAAACCGTCGTGCATCACGCGCGAGCGCCTCGTCGAAACCGTAGTAAACGAACGCAGTCCAACCGGCGTTGCGGCCCTTCGGATCCGCGTCGAAGATCCGTGACAGCGGAAAGCCGAGTTGCATGAAACCGCCCTGCGCACGCACCGGTCGCTGCGGCGCCACAACAGGATTACCGTCGCGCAATCCGAAGACGACTGTCGAGGCGCCATCGATCGATAACGTCGTTGCGGTGCTTGTCAGTCCGAAGGTGTCGTTAAAGTTTGAGAGTAGTTGGCCCGCGAGAAAGAAACGCAGATCGGAACCACCGTAATACTTGCCAACCGCAGTCACGAAATGCGTCGGCAGTTGAAACTCCGCTGAGTAACCATTGCTGTCGCTATCAACCTCAACGCCATTGGGAAACGCCGCTTTGAATGCAGCCGGCACGGTCACGGCGGTAACGATCGCCGTGCGTTGCTGATGTTCGAAGCTGACGATCAATTGCGCGGGGGCGACGCTCGCCGATTTATCAAGTTGCCATTGCAGCACGGCGCGACCCTGAACTCCGGGCTGCTGCGAATCCACTCCCTGTCGTTCACCAAACGCGAGCTGATTCGAGACGTCACTCGGCAGGTTCCCGAAGGCCGGCAACACGATCGCAAACTCCGGCTCAAACTGAACATTGCGCGAGCCGCCGAACTTGTGATTAAAACCAAACTTCGCCTGCGGAATGCGCGTGTAGGCCGCACCGTAACCGATGCCGCCGAAGTTTGTGTTTTCGATCATGTTCGGCAAAGTCGACGAAACGAACGGCGACCAGTCCTGCCCAAACAAAACGAAGGCGCTGTTTTTATCACTGAAACGACGATCAATTCTTACCCAGGCGAGGCGTAGCGAGGGCTGGCTCGAGCGAATCGACGTGATGTTGCGATTGTTGACGCGTGTGAAATCGCCTTCGAAATCAAACTCGATCTTTCCGGTGATGCTCGTCTTCGGCGCGGGATCGAGCCATTCGAAATTTGCCCCGAGTCGCAGTCCGCGTGCACGCACATGAAACTCAGGCGAGTTGTTTGGTCCTGTGTCCTGCGCGAGGAGTGGCAACGGAAAATCGTTTCCCTGCGGCGACGATGAATCGTGAATCACGCTTGTTTTGAAGATGCCGTAAAACTTCAGACGCGCACCCGTGCCCAGTTTGATGTCAGGGATCAGTCCTTCATGTTTCGGCGAATCGATGCCCTGCAACCGAACGGGCGCGACGGCGGCGATCACTGCGGGTGTCGGTTGTGGTGCGGCCTCGACCGGCGGCGCCGGTGTCGTTTTGTACTCGGCCGTGATTGTCTTCACTTCGTTGGCGGCTACCGGCGCACGCACCGCTTCGAATTCTGTGGCCGAGATCACGCCTTTGTCGCGCAAGAGCGCAGCAAGGCGATCTCTTTGCTCGGCAGGTGTGGCGTTAGACGTGATCGCACGCGCTTCCGCGTCAGTGATGATTCCTTTCGCTTGCAGCACACGGACGAGAGGATCACTCGTGTCAGGGCTTTGTGAGAACACAGCCGGCGCACTGCCACAACAGATAATCGCAGTCAAAACAAGACGTAAAAACATGATGGATCCTTTCTGGGCCACAAAAAGGCACAAAAGGCACATAACGGTACTCTTGTCCCTTTTGTGCCTCTTTGTGGCTACTCTTCGCGGTTGCGACCGGTCAGCGTGCGAAACCAGCCGGGATGGTGCGTCCTGGCCCAATCGTCAGTAACAGTGCCATCGATCATCGAGTGAAACGTGCCCGGTTGATGCGCTGTGCCTTCGTAGACGTGGATGATGAAGCCCGCCAGCATGACCAACGCTGCGAGATCGTGAATCACATAACTCACCGCCACGACCCATCGGCCGGTGAAATCGTCAAACCACATCAAAAGCCCGGTGATCAAAAACAAAATGGCACTGACGGCGATGGTCCAGAAGTAAAGCTTCTGACCGGCATTGGAAAATCCGACGTCGTCGGGTTCGGCGCCCTCTTGGTTCGTGGCGTACGCTCGAATTCTCTTCATCCAGCGTCGATCGCCTTCGGTCCACGCCATCGGCGCGAACCAGTTGATGAACTGAAATAAGAAGAAGACCTCGAATGCCAGTCCAAACCACGGATGCAGCAGGCGCGTTCGTGGTCCACCACCGAAGAGCGGCGTAATCCAGCGAAAGAGCCAGGGCGAGTAAATCGCAAATCCGGTCAGCAACGAGAGCACGAAAAAGATCGCGACCGACCAATGCAGGAAGCGCGTGTAAACCGGATGGCGCAGTAACTCGCCACGATAAACACGCGTGGTGCCGAACCGAGCAAATTCGCCTCGCGCTCTTTCGTCGAAGTTTTTTGCGGTCGAACTCATGGCTCCACCTTGCGTCCGGCTTCGATTTCGTCCTGTGGACCAGTTCTAACTTCAGGCGGTTCGGGCTCCGGCAGTTTTGGACCGTAGAAAACGCGATGGAAGAAAACAGCCGCGATGCCCAGTAAACCCATTCCCAAACCGATCGGTTTCGCGATCCATTTCCAATACGTATAGCTGGGCGGAATCACCGGAGTCGCGGGCAAGCCGTAGCGCTCGGGCGCCTTGATGTCGTG
>DATNDM010000064.1:0-5972 GCA_035553235.1 Pyrinomonadaceae bacterium
CATCAACCGCAGCTTGTCTTCACCCGGAATCGACGTCGGATGGACCTGGATAAACTCGCCATTCGCGTATCTCGCGCCCTGCTGGTAACACGCGGAAACCGCGCTGCCCGTGCAGACCATCGAGTTCGTCGACTTGCCGAAGATCAAACCCGGACCACCAGTCGCGATGATCACTGCGTCTGCCGGAAACGCTTTCAACTCGAGCGTCTGCAAGTCCATTGCGATCAGTCCACGACAAACCTGGTGATCGTCGAGGACGAGCGACAGCATCTCCCAGTGCTCAAACTTTCTGACTTTCCCCGCAACTTCGTAACGACGAACCTGCTCGTCGAGCGCGTAGAGAAGTTGTTGACCGGTCGAAGCTCCCGCGAATGCGGTGCGGTGATGTTTCGTCCCACCAAAACGGCGGAAGTCAAGCAGTCCTTCATTCGTACGAGAGAAGGGAACGCCCATGCGATCGAACAGATAAATGATCGAGGGCGCCATCTCGCACATCGCTTTCGCGGGTGGTTGGTTTGCGAGAAAGTCGCCGCCGTAAACCGTGTCGTCGAAGTGTTCCCAGGTTGAATCGCCTTCGCCTTTGGTGTTGACAGCGCCGTTGATGCCACCTTGCGCGCACACCGAATGCGAACGCTTCACGGGCACGACGGAAAACAGATCGACAGCATGGCCGGCCTCCGCGATTTTCATGGCGGCCGCGAGGCCTGCCAGCCCACCTCCGACAATCGCGATCTTCATTCCATTACTGGCCATTAATGAATAATTCCTTTCAACAGTCCGCCCTCACGTATGAACGCGACAGCGGCGTTCACGCCGACAAGCAACAGGACAGCGCCAAACGCGATACACGCATAACCGGTCAAACGCTGCGCGCGTTCACCGATTGTGATACCCCAGTCGACGAGAAACAACCAGATGCCGTTGGCAAGGTGCCAAACCGTCGCTGTGATTCCAATCATATACACGATGAAGATGGGAACCATGCGAAACTCACGCGCGACGATGTCGAACGCCTGGTTTGGATGAGTCGCCACCGAAAGTGTGTTTAGACCGGGAATCAGTCCGAACCGGAAGTTGAGCACGTGAAACGTGATAAAAAAGAAGAGAACAATCCCGGTGATTCGTTGGATCAGATAGAACCAGTTGCGCGAGTACGGGTACGCGAGATTGTTTGGCCGCGCTTCGACCGTGATCACGAGGCCGTACACCGCGTGATAGATCAGCGGAATAAAAATGCCGCCAATCTCGACGAAAAGGATGTACGGAATCGACTGGAGGTCGACGACCGCGTTGTTGAAGTCCTTCGGGCCCGTCAACGCCTTTGAGTTGGTGTAAAAGTGTTCTAAAAGAAAAACTCCGAGTGGAACGATCCCGGAAAGCTGGTGCAGCTTGCGCAAGACGAAGGTCCTGCTCAAACGAATAGCCAAGAATTCACTCCTTTGCCGAGGTCTCGAACAGGCAGGTTGTAAACGAGTCTATACAGAGCAATTGAATTATATTTAGAAGTTGAGGAAATTCAAAACCACGGATTAGACGGATGAAGAACACGGATCTTATCAAAGAGGATTTACGGACCATTGCGCGGTTGATTCGCGGGCGCGAGGTGTCGCCGGTTGAGGCGGCGGAAGCGCATCTCGAGCAGATCGCGCGGTTGAATCCGGAGTTGAATGCGATTGTCACGGTGGCGCCGGATGTGTTGGAGCGTGCGCGGGCGGCCGAGACTGCGGTGTTGCGTGGGGAATCCGTGGGCGTGTTGCACGGCGTGCCGTTGACGATCAAAGACACGATCGAGACTGCGGGCATACGTACGACGAGCGGGTCGAAGATGCGCGTCGATTACGTTCCGACAAGCGATGCGCCTGCCGTCGCACGATTAAAAGCAGCGGGCGCGATCATTCTTGGCAAGAGCAACGCCGCCGAGATGGCGATGGATTACACGGCCGACAATCCTGTGTTCGGACGAACGAATCATCCGTTGAATCACGATCTGACGCCCGGCGGATCGAGTGGTGGCGAAGCAGTTGCGATCGCCACGCACATGTCTCCGGGCGGACTCGGCAGCGATCTCGCCGGATCAGTGCGAATCCCGGCTCACTTCTGTGGCATCTGTGCATTGAAACCGACGACCGGGCGCGTACCAGGTGAGTTGCAGTTTCCACCAAGCATTGGGCCATACTCACTCGGCGCCGTGATTGGACCACTCGCGCGCACGGCCGGCGACTTGCGCCTGTTGTTCTCCGCGCTCAGTAAAGATCCGTTTGACAGAAAATCACATGACCTGCGCGGACTGCGCGCGGCGTGGTACACAGACGACGGCGTTGCACCAGTGACTGACGAGACGGCCCGCGCCGTTGCAGCCGTCGCGCGCACATTAAGCGACGCAGGTTTGATAGTTGAAGAGCGGCGTCCGCCACATGTCGAGCAGGGCAATGATCTCTGGTTGAAGTTATTTTCGCGCGCGTCTGTAGTTCAACTTCGCGGAGTTTACAAAGGCCGCGAGAACGAGGGCGGTTCGTTTGTGAGTTGGCGACTCGGCACGGCTGACAACACGCGCGCGCCTTCGTTGGACGAGTACATCGCAGCCTGGATGGAACGCGATCGTCTTCGCGAAGACCTGGTCCAGTGGCTGGAGACGACGCCCATCATCATCGCGCCGGTCGGCGCCACGCCCGCGTATCCACACGACACGCTCAAGGTGACGGTTCACGGCAGCACGTTCGGCACGTTCAAGACTTTCAGCTACGCGCAGACGTTCAGCGTTTTCAACCTGCCTGTCGTAACGATTCCTGCTGGAAAGTCAGCTGAAGGCCTGCCGATCGGCGTACAGATCGCGGGTGGCCCATTTACGGAGGAGCTGATTCTCGCCGCCGCGGAAATCGTCGAAACAGCTTTATCCACAACTGGCGTAGATTCCGAGCTATAATCCGCGCCACTCGGAGGAGAGATTATGGATGCAGTCGCAACACTTCTGGCCCTGATGTTTTTCGGGTTCATTACCATCATTTTATTGGTGATTGGCGTAAAAACGATCAGAATCGTGCCGCAGGCGACGGTCATGCTGGTCGAGCGGCTCGGCAGCTTTCATCGCACCGCCAACAGCGGTCTGAACATTCTGTGGCCGTTCGTCGACCGGCCCCGCGCCGTTTACTGGACCAACACACGACCCGGCCTGACGTCGATCGATCTGCGCGAGCAGTACATCGACTTGCCTCCGCAACCGGTCATCACGCGCGACAACGTGACGATTCATGTTGATTCAGTCGTGTACTGGCAGATCACCGATCCGATAAAGGCCGTCTACGAAATGAACGATCTGGTTGGCGGTATCGTGCAGCTAACGATCACGGGCATGCGCGCGGTTATGGGCGACATGGACCTCGATCACACACTTTCACAGCGCGATCAGATCAACTCCAAACTGCGCATAATCCTCGACGAGGCGACTGACAAGTGGGGCGTGAAGGTTACACGCGTCGATGTGAAGAACATCAATCCGCCGGAAGATGTGCGCATCACGATGGAGAAGCAGATGACGGCGGAACGCAATCGCCGCGCGCTTGTGTTGCAGGCTGAAGGCGATCGCCAAGCAGCGATTACGCGCGCGGAAGGCGAGAAGCAGGCAGCGGTGACGCGTGCCGAGGGTGAGAAGCAGTCGGCGATACTCGCGGCTGAGGGCGCGGCGCAGGCGCGTCTGCGAAATGCTGAGGCTGAGTCGGAAGCGCTGGGTCGGATCGCGCAGTCGCTTCCGGGCGGCGATCCCGCTCAGTATCTGATCACGGTACGATACATCGAGAGCCTCCGCGACATGACGCGCTCGAATAATTCGAAGGTGATCTTCATGCCGATTGAGGCGTCGTCGATGCTGTCGAGTGTCGGTGCGATCAAGGAGGTGTTGTCGGCCACTGGTGAGAAAGATGATCAAGCGCCACCGCCGCCGCCACCGCGTCCCCGTGAGCTTCCGCGGTAAATGCGCGTTTATCCGCGCAGATCCGCGGCAGAAATGACGCTGTACTTCGAGCCTTTCGGGCTGAGCTCACTCCGAAATATGACGATGTCTTTCACGTCCACTTCAATCGGATCGAATTTCATCTGCAAGTGAGCATCCGCGAGATGTCGCGCGCCTTCGGGACTACGGAGGCGCGCGATCGTCAAATGCGGTTTATACGCGCGCTCCTCTTTCGGAAAACCCTCCGCCGCACATTCGCTTTCAAACTTCTCCTGCAAAGCACTCAACTGACCTGCCCGGTCTTTTACGCCGATCCAGAGCACCTGCGGTCGACTCGGTCGCGGAAACACCCCAGTCTCACCAACGGCGATCGGAAACGTCGAAAACTCTTTCACCGCCCGCTTCGCAACTTCAGAAATCTGCTGAATCCGCGCGACCTCGACATTCCCAAAAAACTTCAACGTCAGATGAATATTCTCCACGCGACTCCAACTCGCCGCCGCGTCAGGCACCTCTTTCCGCAATCGCCACATATGATCTTCTAACCGCCCACGCACCTCAGCCGGTAATTCGATCGCACAAAACACACGCCAATCTTCTGTGCCTTTGGTGCTTTTTCGTGGCTCACTTCGCCGGCTCAAGGACGAGCGTCTCCTTCGTCGCTTTCGCCACCGCAGCAGCCGTAAACGGCAATTCGCGTGGCGTTACTGCACGCCAATCAGCGAGTTGATCGGTCCAGTGCGGATTCTTCGGGTTTCCGGATTCGCCGAGCGCGATCCCTTGCTGCGTCTTGTCCCAATCACTCGGATCAGCGATCAATCGCATCGACACACTCGCACCGACATTCACCGTCGCACCGATCAACCCACCCGTTCCATTTTGCGGAAACGGTGGGACCGTGAACTGCGCACCAATCAACGGCGCCGCAGCGAGCGGATGCGGAAAGCGTGCCTTTGCAATCTCGCCCCAGGTCCACTTCGTTTGATCGGCGCCGAGGTTCTTCGTGAGCGTGCCGATCGCCTCGTCGTAACACGCGCGCAGCAGATCGGCGTAACTCGAAAACTCTTTCGGCAACCAGGTCGGCGACTGCGCCCTGAGGACGTGATCGAGCGTCGTGTCGAAGTTGCTCCACTGATAGTTTCTGACAAGGTCTGGTCCAAGCGCCGCCGTCAGGATCTTCGAACGAAAAGCCAGTCGCATCGTCGAAGCAATCAGCGCCACTGTCGACTCGGCATTAACTCTTCCGTCCCATTGCTCAAACGCATCGAGCGTCGCTTTCAACTTCTCATCGGCGGGCGTCAGCTTCGGTCGCAGCAATTTCACGGTTTCTTTTGTGAAAGTCACACCCGCAATCGCGTAAACGTCGCCCTGAATGCGACGGAAATCATCACTCGAGAGCTTCGGTTTTTCACTCAGCAGGTCGAAGATACGCCGCGCGCGATACGGCTGGGCCCACGAGTGCGTGAGAAAGTATGGGTAATCAGTGCCGACGATCCGTTGGTTGGCGGTGACGATGATTCCCGAAGGCGGATCAAAAACCATCGGCAGCTTCGACACGGGGATGTAACTGGTCCATTCACCCGCGTCAGTCGCTCCGTCGTACGGCACACTGCCGTCGCCCGACTTCCTGATCGGCACCACACCGGCCGCGTGATAACCAATGTGACCGTCGACATCAGCGTAGACGATGTTTTGCGTCGGCGCGGTAAACGATTCAAGCGCGGTGTTGAACTCTTTCCAGTTGCCCGCGCGATTAAGCACGAAAGAGGTTTCGGCATTGTTCTTCGTTGGGTCAAGCGCGGTCCAGTGCAACGCATAACGCTTGCCGTCGCCCTCGAAGATGATTGGACCGTGCCGTGTAACCGTGACGTCGTAAGTCAGGGTGTCGTATTCAGAGCTGCCGATGCCTTTCCTCACCTTGATTTGTTCCTGACGAATAATCGCATCCTGCCAACCGGTCGGCGTCTGGTACTGCTTCGAATTGTCGGGGTTGAATTTCTCGAGGTACAAATCCTGCACATCCGGG
>DATNDM010000065.1:0-6893 GCA_035553235.1 Pyrinomonadaceae bacterium
GATCTTCACCGGCTCTTTCAAAACATCCGACGTGTAGACCAAAACATCCGGACGCCCTGACATCTCACGCTGATCGTCAACCAGCCAGCGTGACCAACTGCTCGCGTCGATCGGACGCGCGCGAAACGGAACGGGCTTCGCCGGGTCCGACACGTACTCCTCGTAATCCATGCCCGCTTGCGTCGCGAAGCTCGCCTTCAATCCTTTGTTGAGATTGAGCGGCGTCGGTTTGATCGTGCAGCCATTCTCACAGCCTCTGGGCCACGACGACAGGCGATACCACTTGTTCGTCCCCGTTTCGAAAGCCGTGACGGGCGCGACGTCCGCCTTCGGCGCGCCGTCTTTCAAATACTGATCGAGAAACGGACGCAGAATCTCCTTCCGAAACGTCATCGCAGTATCGCTGTTGAACTTGATCGCGCCGAGCGCGCTGCCCTCGCGAATCTCCTGTCCGTGATGCCATGGACCAAGCACCAGAAACACCTTGTCGTTGTTTGTATCTTTCGGCTCGATCGCTTTGTACACGGCGATGTCGCCGTAAATGTCTTCCTGGTCCCACAAGCTGTGCACGAGCATCACCGGAACCTTCAGCGGTTCCTTCGCGAGGACCTTGTCCATTGCCTGTTCGCGCCAGAAAGCGTCATAAGATGGATGCGCGAGCAGCTTGCGCCAGAAGCCCACCTGCTCGAGACCACGCTGACGACCGAGCTCACCCGCCGAACCTGCTTCCATGAACATGTCGTAGTCGTCGTAGTGGCTGGTCCACCACTCGATGTCGTTCGCGCGCGTCGCTTCCTGATCGTAGATGTAGCTCATGCCCTGTTGGCGAAAGGCGCCGTTGTGAAACCAATCATCGCCCATCCAGCCGTCGACCATTGGATTCATCGGCACTGAAACCTTCAACGCGGGATGCGGATTGATGAGCGCCATCAACGGCAGGAAACCATCGTACGAAATGCCGATGATGCCGACGCGGCCGTTCGACTCGGGCACGTTCTTTACGAGCCAGTCGATCGTGTCGTATGTGTCAGTCGCATGGTCCACCTTCGTCGGGTTCAGTGGACCCTGCAGCGGCCGGTTCATCACGTACTCGCCTTCAGAACCGTACTTGCCGCGAATGTCCTGGACGACGCGGATGTAACCGCCTTCGATGATCACATCAGTGGCGTTGTCGTAACCCGCGAGACTTGGGCCAAGGTCAGAGCTGTTCACGTGCTTCGTTGTTTGATCGGCACTGTACGGCGTGCGCGTCATCAGAATCGGTGCGTTGCGTGCGCCTTTCGGGACGAGGATCACTGTATGCAGCTTGACGCCGTCGCGCATCGGAATCTCGACGATGCGACGTTCGTAGTTGAAACCGTGATTGGTTGGTTCGAACTTCGATGGTGTTTCGCTCTGGGCCGGCACGATTGGGCAGAGAAGTAGCAAGAGGGCAAATGCAAGTAGGGTTTTCATGTGTGTTCCTCAGAAGAAGTTAGCCACAGATTACACGGATTAACACGGAAACGGGAATAGAAACAGTGAAAAGCCGTGTCGTCCTTGGCTAATATTTTACAAATTCGAACTTCAAACGCACGCTGCGGTCGGCGCTGTTGAAGAATGTGCCAAACTGCGGGCTCGCGATGTTGTTCTGCACGTCGCGTGGGTTCCAGTGGTTGGTAATGTTGAAGACCGTGAAGCCTGCGCGGCCCTTGTGCTCCTTACCGCGAAACTTGATTTTCAGCGCTTTCATCACGAGCAGATCGAGCGTCAGCAGACGCGGAAACCGTCCGCCTTCATTGCGTGGTCCAACGAAGTCCTGATTCTCGTCTACGATCGAAAACGGAAACCCGGTGTGATAATCGACGACGGGCGTCAGGACGAGGTTGAAGGGAACGGCGAAGTCGCCCCAGAAGAGCAAACGGTGCGGCGCGTCGAAAGGCTGACGGCCGTATTCGTCCGGGCGGATCACCGGATGCTTTTGATTGCCGAAATAGGTGTTGAAGTCGTTCAGATTGCCGCGCGCCTGTGAGCCGACGTACGACAGGAAGATGTTGCGGCCCTCCTGAAAACGAAAGCGCGCCAAGGCCTGAAACTCGCGATAACGTGAGCGCCCGTTGTTTTGTAGTAACAGCGCATGCGCCGTGGGTTCGAGCGTGAAGTCGCGACGTGTCGCCCGGTCTTCGTAGCCGAAGCGGAGCAGGAGCCGCTGGTTGACCTGGTGATCGAGTTGCAGGTTCCACGCGACGCTGTACGGGTTTTCGAAATCTTCCGGCGCGGAATTAAGCAGCAGGCGCGGACCGTCGATCGGAGTGACACCGTCGGCAGCGAATCTCGTGACCAGAAGACTCTGGTATTGCTCGAACGAGCCGACGTTGAGTGGAATCTTGTCGTAAAAGAGTCCGATGCCGCCGCGCACGACAGTGCGATCCGAATCAGTCGGCGTGACGACAAAACCGATACGCGGCGCAAAATTGTTGTTGTGGCCGATACCATCGCGATCGTAACGAAGTCCGAGATCGAACACGAGACGCGAGTTCACGATCCACTTGTCCTGCACAAACGCTGAATACTCGTTCTGCGCCAAACCGAGATCGCCCGTGCCGACGAATTCGATCAGTTGAGACCGCGTTCCGTCCGCGCGCACGATAGTTACCGGCGTGCTCCTGTCAGTGCCTGCGAAGGAAGTGCGACTGATATTCACGCCCGCTTTGAATGTATGCGAGCCATGTGGCGCGAAGTTGAAAATCTCCAGCCACTCGTAGCGACGACTATCGCGGTGTTGTCGATTGAACCAGCCGCCAAAATTACGATCCGGCGTGATCTGGTAAGGCGCACCGCTGTTTCCGAAGATGTCGCCGTCAAACTGCTTCACGCTGAAACTTGATTGCAGCAACGCGCCCGAATTGAACGTCGCCTGGTCGTTCAAAGCAGCAAACCAGCCACGCTGATGAAAGTTCGCGGTCGTGTCTGACGGGTTGAAAGTGTTCAGATTGAAGTAGTCAAACTTCTGCGGGAAGATCGAAAAGCTCGCCGTCAGTCGATTGTTGTTGTTGACGACGTAATCGAGACGCGAAAACGAATCGAAACTCTCGCGCTTGATGTCGCGCTGGTGTTCGTCGAGCGCTTCAAGGCTCGGCACGTTTGTCCGCACAAACCGGTACTCGACACTCTGAAAAAAGAAAAGCTTGTCTTTGATAATCGGACCACCAACCGCGATGCGCGGCGTCGCAGCGCCGACGCCGTAGAGCTTGCCGTCGCGCCAGCGTGGTCGCGGCAAGACACCGAGAAACAGGTAACGAAGATTGTTGTCTCCCGAGCGCGTCTCGATCGTCGTGACTGCACCAGTGAACTTTCCAAACTCCGAAGAGTACGGATTCGAATGCACCTGCACTGTGTCGACAGCATCGATCGGCAACTCGATCGCGGTCGCGCCCGTTACCGGATCCGTAACATTCAAACTCGAAACCAGAATGCCGCTCTGCGACGGCCGTGTGCCTTTGATGTTCAGGTTTCCATCCGGACCACGCACGACGCCCGGCAACAACGGCAGCGCATCCTGGAACTTCTCGTCGATGAGCGGCGCGTCGCGCATGGCTGCCTGCGTGATGACTGACGGCGTGGTTGATTCAGTCTTATCAGCATCAACTCGATCATCCTTGATCGTAACGTTCTCACTGATTGGCACAGGTTGCAGCAGCACGTTGTGTTCGACAGTCGCCTCGATCTGCACGCTCAATTTCTTTTCATACTTCTTGAAACCCGAAAATTCGACCGTGAGAATGTAGTCACCCGCGACGAGACCCGGAAAGTCATATTCGCCTTCGAGGTCACTGGTGGTCTGAAGTTTCTTGTCGCCGAGACGGACTGAGCTTAAAGTAACCGTCACTCCCGACAAAGGTTTGCGCTGATCAGGGATGTCAGCCACGACCTTACCTCTGATGCTGCCGGTTTGGGGCATCTTCCCCCGCACAAGACTGGAACCACTGGCCAAAATTATTGTGACCAGAACAGGAATAAAAATACGCCTTAGTTTGTAGTGCTGATTCTTGTTCATTTGTTGTGTGGTGCTAATCGACTTTGACCGCCCAAAGTCCTCATACACTTTTTATTGGATGACGGCGAAACAAGATTTAGCCACAAAAAGGCACAAAAAGCACAAACGAGATTACAGCGTGACTCAATCAAATCGCTTTCTCGTTTGTGCTTTTTGTGCCTCTTTGTGGCTAACTGATTTTGCGTTCGATGCGGCGGTCGGGGATGAGCCACATCAAAGCTACGAAAATGTAGAGAGCGAGGGCGAGCCACGATCGCACAAAGGCCAGCGAAATCCCGAGCGCATAGATTACCAGCGATATCTTGCCCTTGAAGTCGGAACCCAGGGCAGAAGCCAACAATTCATTGCCGGGCGCTGCGAGTAGTGCGCGGACGAGGATGTAATAGGCGATACCGGCTAATAAAAGTACGCTGCCGTAGAGCGCGACGGGCCACTCAGAGAAGTGATTTTCACCCATCCACGCCGTCACAAACGGGACCAACGATAACCAAAACAGCAAATGCAGATTGGCCCAGAGTGCGCGGCCGTCGATGTGTTCGGTGACATGAAGCAGATGGTGATGATTGTTCCAATAGATCCCGACGTAGATAAAACTCATCACATAACTGCCGAAGACGGGCAGCAGCGGCCGCAAACCAGCTAAGCTTTCGTCATGAGGTGCGCGCAGCTCCAGCACCATGATCGTGATGATGATGGCGATCACCCCATCACTGAACGCTTCCATTCGGCCAGTGCTCATGTCTACTTTTTGCGGCCGATGGCGAAGAGGCTTTGCGATGAGCGGACGTACATCACGCCATCCGAAAGCGCGGGCGTGGCCATGAGTAATTCGCCCATCGAATTCGTCGCGATGTGGTTGAACTTCTCACCCGCAGACACGATGAGTATCTCGCCGTCTTCGTTCGACAAGTAGATCTTTCCATCCGACGCGACGGGCGATGCGCTGAAACCACTGCCAATCACGGGCAAGCGTTGTCGATAAATCTCATCGCCGGTTTTCAGGTTGTAGGCGTCGAAGGTGCCGTTGTTCGCGAGCACGTAGAGGATGCCGTTGTAGATCAACGGCGTCGGCATATACGAACCGCGTCCCGTCTTACTCCAGACAACCGCATCGCTGCTCGTCTTTCCTTCCGGCAGCGTAAGATCCCCACGCGCGCCCGCTTTGACGACGAAGATCGGTCGTTCCGGTGCACGACCACTCACGACGACGAGCATGTCGTCCGCGAAGACCGGAGTCGGCGCAGTTATCTTCGAGCTGCGACCGAGCCGCCAGAGTTCTTTGCCGGTGCGCGGATCGTAACCACGAATAAAGTTCGACGCGTTCGCGATCAGCTCTTCACCTTTTGAAGTCGTGGCGATGGTGGGTGTGCCCCACGAAGGAATCTCTTCGCGACTCGTTTTCCAGACGGCACGGCCAGTGTTCGCATTGAAAGCGATGATGAACGAATCGGCCTGCGTGTCGCACTGAAGGATCACGAGATCTTTCCAGATGATCGGCGAGCTCGCCGTGCCCCACTCATAAGTTGGAATGTCGTAAGCGCCGAGATCCAAGCGTCCGAGATCGACTTTCCATAAAGGCTTGCCGTTGACGTCGTAAGCATACAAGCCCTCGGATCCGAACCACGCGACGACGATGCGACCGTCAGTCACCGGCGTCGAGTTCGCATATGTCGCTTTGATATGACGCTTTTCCCGCGGCTCACCTTCGTAAGCGACTTGTTCCCAAAGGATCTTGCCGGTCTGTTTGTCGAGCGCGTACACCATGAAGCGATGTTTGGAACGATCGGCAGACGCGTCGCCGTCGCCGTAAAGACCCGGACGGAACGAAGCCTTCGGATCACTACTGACCGCGCTTGTGACGAAGATTCGATTGCCCCAAACGACTGGACTCGAGTGGGCGAGACCGGGAATCGGTGTGCGCCAGAGAATGTTGTCACCCGTCTTGCCGTTCCACTGATCGGGCAGGTTCTGTCCTTCGGCAATGCCAGAAGCGTGTGGGCCGCGAAACGACGGCCAGCTTCCTTTATCGGTGGCGAACGGACGCGCCGGTGCTTTGCCGTTGCCAGTGCTGACGATCTCGCGAGCCTGTTTGGTAACAACTTCATCAGACGGTCTCCACGTACTGCGATCGAGGATCATCTGTCGTGGCTTGCAGTTGTCTGAAATGAGATTGAATGTAAGGTGTTTGCCGTCAGTTTCGTAGTGATACTTGCCGGGACCATCGCAGCCGCCTGGTCCATCTGAGATGAAAAGCTCAACTTCGGAGCCGCGGTTTATCCAGTTGCCGTTGATCCTGGGCCAGCCGGTGCCTTCGATTGTGAACGTGCCGCCAGGATCGAAACGAGCGGTGAAAGCGCCGAACGACAACGGATTCGCCGGCAACGACGCTTTCGACTTATGCGTTTCGATGTACTTACGCGCGAACTCGAGCCAGTGTGGACTCTCGCGCAGTCCGATTTTCACGGCCTCAGCTTCCGCGTCTTCAACTTTCCAGCCGTCGCGCAACACGCGCCTGATCATCCAGAACGCGCCCACGCGGATCGCGGCGGTGCAGTGAATGAACGCAGGACGATTCTCCGGATCGTCAGTGATTTTCAGAAACTCCGCGACCTGCTCTTCGTTTGGATTGCCGTAAGCGACGGGGATGTTGAAGTATTTCAAGCCGAGCTCTTTGGCCTTGGCCTGTTCTTCTTCGGCGCGATGCTCACTCGGCTGGCGCAGGTTGAGGATCGACTTGACGCCGTCGGCTTTGAGCTTTTCGAGGTGTTCGAGTTTTGGCTGGCCACCGGTGCAGAAGTCTTTGTTGACGCGAAGGAAGTTACGGATCTCGCCGGGGTCCTGCGCGACGGCTAACACT
>DATNDM010000066.1:0-3900 GCA_035553235.1 Pyrinomonadaceae bacterium
CGCACGTAGTTCAAGACGATCTGGCGATTGATGTCGCGGATCGTGTTGAGTCGCGCTGCCTGGGCTTTTCTGAGATCTAATCGTCGCAATTGTGGAGCACCATTTTTAATCCGCAGATTACGCAGATTACACAGACTGTTCTGCGTAATCTGTGGCTGGATCTATTTTCCTTTGCCTTGAGTGATGGTGATTACCTTATCAAAGACGGGCACGTCAAACGATTCAACGCTCCCATCGGGCCATCTGATTTCGAGTTTATCGATCTTCGTCGCTGCACCCAACCCGAAGTGCAGCGTCATATCATTTTGCGAACAAAACACCGCGCCGCTCACCACGTCTTGTCTCTGCCGCATTGAGCCGGTCGTCACATAAGCCGTGGCGCCGATCGCATCGCGTGGGCTTTTCTTCGTGACGTCGCCAATCAACCGCAGGCCCACCCAATGTCCCGGACTCGCCGCGACGTTGCGCAATACGACGGGCTTCGCATCGAGATTATTGATCACGAGATCAAGCCGGCCATCACCGTCGAGGTCGCCGACGGCGAGACCACGCCCGGGCCACGCATTCGCGAGCGCATTGCCGGGCGGCGCGCCGACGCGTTCAAACTTGCCTTTGAGGTTATGAAACAGCAGCGCCTGTTGCGCGTAACTCGTGCCCCACTGGTGCGTGTCCGCCGCCGGATAAACGTGGCCATTCACGACGAACAGGTCTAACCAGCCATCATTATCGTAATCGATAAAACTCGTGGCCCAGCCAAGAAACGGAATCGAAACCTCACCAAGTCCGGTCTGAAACGTCACGTCAGTGAAGTTGTCGTCACCGTCGTTGTGATAGAGCACGTTCGAATCGTCTGAGAAGTTGGTGATGTGAAAATCGACGCGTCCATCGTTGTCGTAATCGCCAACCGCAAGTCCCATCCCAGCCTGCTCGCGTCCGTTCTCGTTCAGCGCGATGCCTGACGGGTAACCGATCTCCTCGAACGTGCCGTTGCCCTTGTTGATGTAAAGCTGCTTCGGCGTCGAATCGTTGACGACGATCAGATCGAGCAGCTTATCGTCGTTGACGTGAACAAACGCCGAGCTGAAACCATAATACTTGTCCGGATCGTTCACACCCGCTTTGACACTCACGTCTTCAAACGTGCCATCCACCTTCTGGTGATAAAGCGTGTCGCCTTCGCCGGTCAGCCCGCGTGGACCACACATCACCGGGGCGCCGCGAAACTGGCAACCAGCACCACCGGCCTTATTAACATCACTCGGGCTCGGCGGCAGGTTGTTCAGATCGATCTGCACGTAACCCGGAACGAAGAGATCGAGCCGGCCGTCGCCATCGTAATCGCCGAAGCTCGCTCCCGTGCTCCAGCCTTTGCGCGCTACACCCAACTTGTCGGCGACGTCGGTGAACGTGCCGTCGCCGTTGTTGCGATAGAGACGCGAGACACCGAAGTTGCTGACGAATAGATCAGGGCGGCCATCGTTGTTGTAATCACCAACCGCGACACCCATGCCCCAACGCTCGTTCGCGACGCCGGCTTTATCGGTGACATCTTCAAATTTCCAGTTGCCGAGATTGTGATAGAGCGCCGCGCGTGGAGCCTTCTCCTTGCCACGCATGGCGCCGATGGTCGATCCGTTTACGAGATAGATGTCGGGACGACCGTCGTTGTCGTAGTCAAAGATCGCGACGCCACCTGAAGGTGTCTCGAAGATGTAGTCTTTGGCCGCTTCCCCTGAGCGGTGACGGAAATTCGTCAGGGGCGTTTTGTCGGTTACGTCTTCAAAGATAACGGGCGCCGTCGGGTCCGTGATGCCAACCGTACGACGCGAAGTGTAGGTGGTGGGCGCTCCCGTTGAAGCGCCGCCCATCGGTTGCTGAGAATCCGGTTTTTGCGGCGGCGTCTGCGCGAGTAACGCAAACGGAACCATTAAAAGGAAAACGGCAGAGACAATCTGTGGTCGCATCGCGATATTACTGCGCAGCGATAACGACGTAGTTTTTGCCGTTGTAAAGCCGCACGCCGGCGCCGTCGGCTGTCATCATTAACGGGCGCGGTCGTTTGAGATCCTTGTCGTTGGTGATCGAGACCGAGAGCAGATCTTTTCCGGCAAGATCCATCACGGTCAGTTTTCCTTCAGTGCCAAAGCCGAAGCCATAAGCGCCGGGCTGAAGCGATTCGCCGTTGAGAGTGATTGCAGAATCGGTGATCAAAAAGCCGACGTACTTAGCGCGGACATCAGCGGAGTAGCCTGACGTGTCGACGAGACCGGAGATCACGTAACGATCTTTGCCGAAGCGCGCGGCAGCCGCGTTGCGCATCTGCGTCGGCGCGCTGAGTCCCTGAAAGTAAAAACTGGTCGGCACGACGCGCGTTAAGTCTGCGCCGGTAAGCACTGTGCCACTGTCCTGGGCCGCTGCCGAGCCGGCGGCCAGGAGCAGTGCGGTACTAAACAAAACAATTTTCAAGGAAAGTTTCATCGATTCACCTCGCGGCACACAATACTCTCGGAAATGCGCGCGAGGCAAATTGACATTCGACCTATTCGGCGTTGTTCCGGCGCAATGCGATCTCGATGCGCTCAGATTTCTGGCCTTTCTTATTCGTCCAAACCTGGCGTCCGGCGTCTGCTGTCAGCCAGATCTCCGACAGTGCAAAGTGATTGCCATACCTTGCGAAAACTAAGCGCTCGACAGCGTTTGGATCGGTCGAGTTTTCTGTGACTGGCGCGTGTAGAATCACGCTCGACTTGCCATCCGCGCTTCGTAGGGCGACGTTCTCGCCTGACATTCGCTTGATGCTGTAGACGCCCGCCGGCAGTGTTGTCTTACCCGCGAAGAACTCGAAAGGAATGTTCACTTCCACCTTGCTCGGCGCCTGTGCCTGCACGCTCGCGACCGCGAAACCTAAGAAAATGCCCAAAATGGCGACCAATCTGTACGTTTGATTTTTCATAACTAATCTCCTTCACTTATACACGCGACACTCTTTAGGATCCGGGCTCAAAAAAGATTTCTCACGCAAAGCCGCAAAGGCGCAAAGAAGACCTCCGGTAGCGCTTGCGTCTTCTTTGCGCCTTTGCGGCTTTGCGTGAGATGCTTTTTCCTGGTGGCCAGCGACAAGGAAACACTCGACAAGATGATGCCGGTCGTCTACGACGAACTTCGCCGTCAGGCCGCTCGTTATCTACGTCGAGAAAAAGCCGGACACACACTGCAAACCACGGCGTTGATTCACGAGGCTTACGTGCAGCTAGTGGATCAACACAACGTGCAATGGCAAAATCGCGCACACTTTTTCGGCATCGCGGCCCAGATGATGCGACGCATACTCGTCGATCACGCACGCACGAAGAAGCGCGCTAAACGTGGCGGCTCCGATATCAAAGTTTCACTTGCCGATGCGACTGTGTTCGTTAAAGGACAGGATCTGGACGTCGTCGCGTTGGATGAAGCACTGAATCGACTCGCGGAGATTGACGAGCAACAGAGTAGAGTGGTCGAGCTACGTTTCTTCAGCGGGCTAACGGTTGAAGAAACCGCGGAAGTGATGGGTATCTCTCCCGCCACGGTCAAACGCGACTGGAGCATGGCCAAAGCCTGGCTGCATCGCGAACTGAGTGGAGAAGTTTAACCACAGATTACGCAGATCGTAATGAGCGATTCGCAACGATGGCAACGAGTCAAAGAAATCTTTGACGGTGCACTCGAACTTCACGGCGCCGAACGAGCAGCGTTTCTCGATCGTGTTGATGATGGCGGCGTGCGCGAAGAAGTCGAGTCGTTGCTGCGCTCGTATGAAGTCGCAGGCAGCTTTATGGAAGCGCCCGCTGTCGCCCAGGCCGCTGACGATCTCGCCACCGAACACAAACTCACTCCCGGACAACGCATCAAGCACTACCA
>DATNDM010000067.1:0-4106 GCA_035553235.1 Pyrinomonadaceae bacterium
ATTCGCCGTTGAGATTGAACCAGATGCTGCGAACAAATTGTGGACGCGGATACTCGGGTCGGGGGACCTCTTTTTGTCTAAAAATCATGCGAAACAGTTATTTAGCCACAAAGAGTCACGATGGTACTAAGACCTGATTGAAATCGCTCGTGTCTTCCTGTGGTGCAGAGCGCTCTACTCCGACAGACCGCCCTGTGTCAGTCAAATTTGAAACATCCCACGCGGTTAGTTTGCCTTCGCAAATCAATCGGCCTTCGTCGCTGATCTCATACTGGCTGGTACGACCCGAGAGCCGGTACGACACCATACCATTTTGACGTTTGCACAACACAATTAGTTCGCGCCCGTTGGGCAGGCAGTAAATTCCTCCAACCCTGAGATCCATCTATCCCCCCTTGTTCGTTCTTTGGCCACAAAGAAGCACAAAAAGCTCAAAACCTTTTTTGTGATTTCTTTGTGGCCTGAAATTACCTGTTCACGGCCGTGATCACGCGCTCGGGCAGGACGATGCGATCGGTGCGGACACCGTAGCCATTGCCCTTTCCGTTACCATTGCCGTGAGTATGAACCATCGCTTCAACACGCTTCATACCCGCGATCTTGCCGTAGGTCGTGAGAGCCTGAGCGACTATCTGATCCATGTTGTAGTACTTATAAGTCGCCAAGCGTCCAACAAAATGAACGTCGGGTGTTGCATCGGCCAATTCCTTGTAGCGTGCGTACAACTCCGCATTCTCTTTGCGCGGCACCGGATAATAAGGATCACCCTGCGACTTCGGAAACTCGTAAACAATGCTCGTCTTCGAATGCTCCTGCCCGGTGAGATACTTGAACTCCGTCACCCGAGTGTAAAGCTGCTCGTTCGGATAATTGACGACCGGCGCAGGCTGATAAACCGCTACGTCGTGCGTTTCGTGCTTGAATTCAAGCGATCGGTAAGGCAGTTTTCCGTAACAATAATCGAAATAAGAATCGACGGGACCAGTATAGATCATCTGCCGGAAAGGAATATCTTTCTCGATTTCGCGGTAATCGCAATTCAACATGATCTTGATATTGGGGTGATCAAGCATGTTCTCGAACATGCGCGTAAAGCCGTGCAACGGCATCGCCTGGTATGTATCAGTGAAGTAACGATCGTCACGGTTGGTGCGCGTCGGCACTCGCGACGTCACACTCGCGTCGAGCTCGGACGGATCGAGTCCCCATTGCTTGCGCGTATAATTGCGGAAGAATTTCTCGTACAGCTCTCTTCCCACTTTGCTGACCACAACGTCCTCAGACGTCTGTACGCGTTCGACCGGCTCAGCAACTTTCTTGAAAAACTCCTCGACTTCAAACGACGTCAGGTTCAAGCCGTACAGCGCATTGATCGTGTCGAGATTAATCGGAATGGGAACGATCTGGCCGTCAACACTCGCGCGTACGCGATGTTGATACGACCGCCATTCGGTAAAGCGCGAGAGATATTCAAAGACTTCGCGCGAATTAGTGTGGAAGATATGCGGCCCGTATTTATGAACTAAAATGCCGGCGTCGTTGTAATGATCATAAGCGTTGCCGCCTATGTGTGGACGCTTGTCACAAATTAAAACCTTCTTATTGGAACCCGCCGCGAGTCGTTCCGCGAGTACACTGCCGGCGAAGCCGGCTCCTACAATTAAATAATCAAACATTACATGAAACCCTCCCTTGTACGTGCTATTTGTTATCTCGTAGTAGCGGCTGCGCCGGCTCGTTGACTAACGCCATTGAGCGGCAGCGAAGCTGATTTTGCAGGACGTCTTCTGTCTATCACCTCCTCGATTAAGTCCGACATCTGTGCCCATGTTTTGTCCCACGAAATGTTCTCGAGAAAGGCATCCACCTTTTTCAGCCACTCTGAATGATTCTCGAGTGACAGGACCTTTTCTGCCGCACGGATTAAGTCGTCGGCCGTATCGGCGATCTCGACCAGATTCAGCTGGCCGTAAGGCCGCACGACGTCTCTGATCGAAGTAGAAATCACTGGTTTGCCGGCGGCGAGGTACTCGGGTGTTTTCGTTGGACTGATGAACCGTGTCGATTCGTTGCGAGCAAATAACAACAGCGCGATGTCCCAGCCCGCCAGGTATTCCGGCAGCTAGCTGTATTTCTTCGCGCCGAGATAATGAATATTCGCGTGCTTTGGCAGCGTGTTCGGATCGATCTTCACGATCGGCCCGATGATCATGAAATGCCAATCGGGACGTTTAGCGGCGACTTCGTCGAGCAGTTCGACGTCAAAGCGCTCATCAATCACACCGAAAAAGCCCAGACGCGGATGCGGAATGTGTGCCTGGTCTTCAGGATCGTTAACAATCGTTCTCGCTTTGCCGAAGTGTGACACGTCAATGCTGCTCGGGAACGCGTAGACAGCCGGATGCTGATTGCGCTTCACCTCGTACAGACTCTGTCCGCCCGTAAAAACCAGATCGACATGCTGGAAGAGTTCTTTTTCAAGTGCCGGTAACTGCGAGTGCGCGTCTTTGAAGGCTGAGAGCTCGTCCATGCAATCGTACACAGCAGCGACCGGTTTGAACTTGTCGGTAAAGCGCAGCGCCATCGGCGTGTAATACCAAAAGACATATTCCTTGATGTCGTGGGTCAGGAACAGTTGGCGCGTCAGATCTCTCATCACCGCGTTGATGGCGACTTCGCTTCTGAGTCCTTCCGGCAAATGCGGCACCACGACGTGAACTCCCGGATCCGCCTCCCGCACTTCGAGGCGCATCGAGCAGTTCCCGAACACTGGTTCTTCTACAAAGAAGACGCGACGCTTTTTCGCACAACGAGACAAGAGATGTTGTGGGCGTTGATACACGAAATCCCAGCGCAAGTGAGAGAAGACGACCAGGTCGGTCTCGCCTGTGTTGCCGGGTGGTAAAACTGTTGATGTGAATGCGTTAGTGTTGTTAGTCATCGTTGTCCTCCATCACTTTTATAAACTGAGACCGCGACCGCAGCGCGCGCACTACAACGCGCGGAGAGCGAGTTCGCAACTTGCGACTGTGTTAAAGGCCGGCTCGCATGAGATTGTTGTTGCACCGGCCGATACGGGTTTGATACTGGTGCGGATTGAGTTGGGGACGCTTGCCTTAATTCAATACAACAAACTCGCGCGCTGTTTGCTTGTCAACCGACCTAAACCCTCTTTCGTCACGTTCGGCTCTCATGGCAAAACCAATGCCGCGGTACGAAGGAGTGTAGTGGTTGTGAGGGTAGGTTATCGTACGTCTGCGTACGTTTTTGGTTACGACTTAGTAGAATTTCTCTCGTATCTGTTCCGATGAAATTTTTGACAGAAGCTGCCTTTGCCCGAAGAGTCCCGACTCAACTTCTTCTCTGTGCAACCTCTGTGTCCTCTGCGTCTCTGCGGTTGTTTTTACGAACAATTCTTAACCACAGAGACGCAGAGGACACAGAGGTTGCACAGAGAAGACAGGCTTTTCGGGCGCAAGGCCACAGAAGCTTGAATCGTTAAAACGAAAAGGGCGTCACCGACCGCACTCAGTGACGCCCTTCGAACGGGTGTTATCAGCACTCCCTACTTTTGATTGTTCATTCTACGTCGCGCGTAACCACCAAGCCCGACTAACGCGCTGTCCAGCAGCAGAATCGTCGATGGCTCGGGTACCGGATTTTCTGGTCCGCCCGGAGTTGCTACGTCACTACTTATTCCAGGAACGTTCTGGAACCTCACAAAGATCGCATTGCAGATCTCCGATTCAGTAAATCCAGTGAACGCTGCTCCAGAGACTGTGAACGAGGCGCTCTCGCCCGGCAGCAAACCGTCGTTTACCGAACCACCGGTGAAACTACCTGAAGGTCCGGTCGTAAAACCAAAATCCAGGACTACGTTGTTAAAGCCTGCCGGCACGTTTCCCAGGTCCGCATCAGAGAAATCGAAATTCGAAGACAGGCTAGGCGCCTGCTGACCGGTGAAACCATTCAATCCCGAGGCGCTTGCATTCCCAGTCGGTGGCAAATCGTAGCCGATGCCGGTAATCGTCGACGTGGAGCCGGGCTGGGTAATTGCTGACGTATTCGTGATTGTAAAGGTGAAGGTGTTTGTTTGGGAGTTGAAC
>DATNDM010000068.1:0-3259 GCA_035553235.1 Pyrinomonadaceae bacterium
GCAGGATCTTGTTCGCGATGCTGCGCAGGAACAGGTTCCGTCCCTGGCTGCCCACATACGCCGCCGTCAAAACTGTTCCCGAGAACAATTCCTGTTGCAGCGAGAACGTGTACTGGTAAACCTTCTCCGGGATCTTGTAATCAGGCGAATAAGCGCGGGGCTGATAGGCGCGCGTGTTCACGTTCGCGGGATTGTTGAAGAAGGCAACGGCGGCGTTTGAGTCGAGCGGAAACGCGAGCGCTGGTCCATTCGGGAAGATCGGATTGCTGCTGAACGTCGAGCTAACGCGATCGCTCTCGATTGGCTGAATCTGATCTTCTGTTTGACCTGGTCCATAGAAGATTCCGAAACCACCGCGCAGCACAGTGCGCCCCCCGCCGAAGAACCCACTACCATTCGGGCTGGGCGACCACGTCATGGAGATTCGTGGGCCGAAGTTTGTCTTCGAAGATTGGAATGCACTTTCAGTGGGCGGACGAAGCGTTCCGTTCGTGATGTCGAACAGCACTTGCAGGTGTCGATCTTCTCGCAACGGCGTGTAGTACTCATAACGCAGACCGTAGTTGAGCGTCAGGTTTGGCCTGAGCTTCCACTCGTCTTCCGCGTAACCGATGTAGTACTCCTGCTTCGCATACCGTTGACCCGTCGCTCCGTTATTGAATGGACTCGGCGCGCTCACGTCACCAAGGAACTGAATCGACTGCGGCGTGTTCGTCAAAAAGCTGTTCAGGTTCGAATAGGTGTAGGTTGTGCCGCCGAGTCGATCCGTGTACAAGCGGATCATCCTGAGTTCGCCACCAAACTTCACGTTGTGCTCGCCCCTGGTCCAATTGACGCTGTCGACGAACGAAAGCGAATACGGCGTGTACGGTTGACCACGACCGTTAGTCGCACTGTTTGCGCGCACCAAGCCGCCGGGCACAGCCGTACCTGCCGAAGATCCCTGACCCGGCAGCGCGAAGTTCGCCGTGTTGCCCGAGATGTTGATTACGGAGGACGTAAGATCGAAGCCTGCGATCGTGGGCGCATTTCCGTTGATGCGGGTGTAGGCGCCGTTGTAACCGAACTTGAATTCGTTCAGCAGTGTCGGAGTAAGCAATGACTGGAGCGCCACGACTCCATTTTGCGGGACGGCCTTGATCGACACGCGGCGACCAGTAACACCTTCCGGCTGATCGTTGCTGCCTTGATCGCGGAAGAAGCGGAAGTACGCCGAGTGTTTGTTGTTCAGTTTGTAATCGAGTCGAAGTGCGGCGGAGTTCTCGTTCACACTAGAGTTTGCTTGCAGTTGGGCCACGTCGAAGATGTTTGCACCTGAGCCAGTCGAGATAATCACTGCATCAGGCGAACGAAAAGCGGGCAACAACGCGACGCTGGTAGCAACGCAATCATTCGTGCCGTTCCCGAAAGGGGCCTTGCAGATCCGGCTCGCCGAGCCCGGAACGGCCTCGACCGAATTCACACCAGCGCGCAAACGATATCCTTCGTAACTGAAAAAGAAGAAGGCTTTGTCTTTCACCAGTGGCCCACCGACCGAGCCGCCAAACTGGTTGAGCCGGAGTGGCGCTTTCTGTCCGATGATGTTGTCGAAGAAGTTTGCGGCATCGAGCGCGTCGTTGCGGAGATATTCAAACACCGAACCGTGAAATCGATTACCGCCCGATTTGGTTACGACACTGACCTGCCCGCCAGTGCCGGTACCAAACTCCGCCGGAAAGTTGTTCGAGTCAACGCGAAACTCCTGCACGTTTTCGAGACTCGATTGCAGTCTGAAAGGTGAAGGTACTTCACCGTTAAGGTTCCCCGGCGAGGCGTCGATGATGGCTGAGCCTTCAATGCCGTCGTAGCGAATCACGTTCTGTTGGACCGCGCGGCCGCTGAAGCGGATATCGCCAAATGTGCCTGAACCGCTGTTCACCGAACCGGGCGCCTGCAAGTAGAGCTGCGAAAGCTGGCGGCCGTTGAGTGGCAGCGCTTCGACTTCGCGTGGGTTGACGTTCACGCCCATCGCGGCCGAACCGGTGTCGATGCCGGTATCAGCCGCGGCGACGATGTCGACTTTCGCTTCGACTCCGGTGGCCTGAAGTGTCAGGTCAAGATTTAGTTCCTGCCCGGCAAGCAACTGCACGTTAGCCGCGCGCACACTTAGGTTCTGCGCTGATGCGGTGATTGTGTAGATCGAAGGCCTGAGCGCGGAGACTATGTAGGACCCGGAGTCGGTTGTAGTTGCAGTCCGCTCTTCACCGGTGCGGTCATTCTTCACCAGCACCGACGCGCCCGGCACGATGGCGCTGTTGGCGTCTTTAACCATTCCTGCGATGCGGCCCTGATCTTGTTGGGCATGAACTGGCAAGCCGATCAAAAAGACGGTTGCAAGCGTCAGGACGACGGCGAAGAGTGGTTGAAGTCGCCGCGGAACATTAGTCGAATACATACGATTCTCCTGTGAAAGAATTAGATCGTTGGTTTTTGGTTGAGCTTTAGGCTGCTTGATTCAAAGACAGACCTTATCCGTGAGCGGTTAAAGCGCTGTGAATTACGCCTTAAATGTTTGTTAAGTGGATCAGCGGGAAACTTGGGAGTTTATGAGGTTTGTTTATCCACAGATTACGCAGATTACGCAGAAGCCTTCAACAGTCTGCGTAATCTGTGGACACGAACGATCGACCCGCGGTTAGCAATCCAAATAACCACGGAGACACAGAGAACACAGAGGTTGCACAGAGAAGCGGGGCCTTCGTCACTTCTTGTGCAAAGCCCCAGCACATCGTCAAACAGTGGCTATTGCTTTTCATGCCGCGTCCTGCCGGCGAGTAGATCCATTGCGTGTGGCAGCACTGGCGCGATGACTGCGAAGGTTTCCTTGACAGCTTTGGGTGAGCCGGGGAGATTGACGATCAGCGTACCTGAGCGAACGCCGCACACGCCGCGCGAAATCATTGCCATCGGCGTGACTTTGAGCGACTCGGCTCGGATCGCTTCCGCAATTCCGGGCACTTCGCGTTCGATGACGCGCTTAGTTGCTTCGGGCGTGTTGTCGCGTGGTCCAAGACCCGTCCCGCCAGTCGTGACAATGAGATTAACGTCGTCACGATCCGCGAACTCCGTTAACGCTGCTACTAACGGATCGAGATCGTCGGAGAGAATTCTCGCCTCGACGATTTCAGCACCGAGCTCGCGCAGGAGTTTGACCAGCATCGCACCCGAGGTATCTTCACGTGCACCGCTCGCACAGGCGTCGCTCGCTGTAATGACAACG
>DATNDM010000069.1:0-3775 GCA_035553235.1 Pyrinomonadaceae bacterium
AAGCGATGGCGAATGGCTATCCGATGGCTGCGATCATCGGCACGGGCGAGGTGATGCAAGCAGCGCAGGACAGTTTCATCAGCAGCACGTTCTGGACGGAGCGGATTGGACCAGTCGCGGCGCTCGCGACGATTCGGAAGCATCGCGAACTGAATATGCCGGAGCACCTGGTCAGGATTGGGAAGATGGTCCAGCAGTCGTGGCGCGACGCGGCGGCGAAGTATGGGCTCGTAGTCTCGGTGACAGGCATTCCGCCGCTGGCGCACTTTTCTTTCGATTACCCGAACGGTCTGGCGATGCGCACGCTGTTCACGCAGATGATGCTCGAGCGTGGGTTCCTGGCGACGGGCGCGTTCTACGCAGCTTACGCGCATCAGGAATCGGACGTTGCGCGGTATGCGACGGTGGTTGACGAGGCGTTTGGCGCGATTGCGAATGCGCGTGAAAAGGATGAGGTCGAGAAGCTTTTGAAAGGACCAGTAGCACACTCAGGCTTCTATCGCCTCTCGTGATTGGTCCACAAGAGGCACAAAGTGATTTTTGTGCTTTTTGTGATCGGTTTTCCATGCAAAGGATCCAGGTAGTTAACAAGTTGATTGGACCGGGGCAGCCGGTGTTTGTGATCGCCGAGGCTGGTGTGAACCACAATGGCGATTTGCAGATGGCGCGCGCGCTGATCGATGTGGCTGTCGAGGCGGGCGCGGATGCGGTGAAGTTTCAGACGTTCAGCGCTGATCGATTGGTTACGACGGATGCGCCGAAAGCTGAGTATCAACTGCAAACTACTGGCGACCGTGAATCACAATTCGAGATGTTGCGACGTCTCGAACTCTCCGCGGAGTACCATCGCGAACTTCAATCGTATTGCAACGAACGCGGCATTATTTTTCTTTCGACACCGTTCGATGAAGAAGCCGTCGATCTACTGGACGAGCTTGGTGTGCCGGCGTTCAAGATCAGCTCGGGTGATCTCACGAACTCGCCGCTGCTGGAGTATGTCGCGAGCAAAGGCAAGCCCGTAATTCTTTCGACCGGCATGTCGGAGCTGTCGGAGTTGATCGAGGCAGTGAGCGTGTTGAATACGGCGGGCTGCGAGAACCCGGTGTTGTTGCATTGTGTCTCGAACTACCCTGCCGTGCCGTCTGAAGTAAACTTGCGCGCAATGCAGACGATGCGTTCGGCTTTTGACGTACCGGTCGGTTTTTCAGATCACACAAAAGGTATCGATGTGGCGATCGCCGCGGTCGCGCTGGGCGCGTGTGTGATTGAAAAGCATTTCACACTCGATCGAACGCTGTTCGGGCCTGATCATCGTGCATCACTAGAGCCGGCAGAGTTGCGGGGGCTCGTGCAATCGATCCGTAGAGTTGAGAGTGCTTTGGGCAGCGGTCGAAAAGTCCCGGCGCCGAGTGAGATTGAGACGGCGAAAGTGGCGCGACGAAGTCTGGTGGCAGCGCGTGATATTCCAGCGGGCGCGACGTTGGAACGCGCGATGGTGGTGATGCGACGGCCCGGCACGGGTCTGTCACCGGCAATGATCGATACGGTGCTCGGCCGCCGAGCCGTGCGCGACATCGCTGCCGGAACCCTTCTGGACGCTCGCATGTTTGACTAAGACTTGAACGCAGATTCACGCTGATAAACGCAGATCATGAACATCTGGATTACGGGTTGTAGTGGTTTTCTGGGCACGCGGCTGGCCAATCACTTCGCGAAACAACATCATGTCACCGGTCTCGCAAGACGCGACTGCACCGCGGCGAATCATTCAGTCGCGATTGACCTCTCTAAACCGGATTCACCTCGGCAAATCGAAAAACTATCCGCGAAGTCCGGAGCACCGGAGGTCGTCATTCACGCGGCTTCGAAACAACCCGGCCACGGCGATCTCGCCGACTTCGTCGACGCCAACGTCCACGCGACTTCAAACCTGATCGAAGGACTAACGCTGCAACCGCCACCGCTGATTATTTACACGTCAACGCTCAGCGTTTACGGCCGTCCGAGTGTGATTCCAGTCGATGAATCAGCACCAGCCGGCGGCACGCTGCCGTACGGCGCTACCAAACGCTGGGCCGAACAACTACTCGAGACGTTTCAACGCTACTCGCGCATCGTCGTGCTGCGTTTGCCAAGTCTGTACGGCGCGGGCCAGGCAGACAGTTTCATCGACGGCCTCGCACGCACTGCCCAACTCGGCGACGCCATTGAACTTTTTTCCCGTGGCGCGCTTGTTCGCGATGCGCTGCACGTCAGCGACGTCGTGCGCGCGATCGACAACTGCACCGCGCAACCGCCTGCCAACGCCTTCTCAATCCTGAATCTCGGCTGCGGGCAACGCGTCAAAACCACTGAGTGGGCGCAAGCGCTCGTTGACGCGCTCGAGAGCAAAAGCGCTATCATCCCTGTCGATCGCAAAGCGTCGCAATTCGATCTTTATGCTGACATCTCCGCCGCGCGCCAACAGATCGCGTTCGCGCCGATGTCGCTCGACCAATCGATGAAAGTTTATGCCGACGAACTACGAGCATGATCCGAACCATCCGCTGACGACGGCTTTTCCCTACTTTCCACCGGAGGAGCAGCAGTGGTTGGCCGGCGAACTGAGCCAGATCGTCAACGGCATGCTCGCGATGGGTCCGCGCGTCGCGCAGTTTGAACGGGACTTCGCGGCGTATTGCGGCCAGCCGTATGGCATCGCGTTTCCGAGTTGCACGTCCTCGATGGAAGCGGCGCTCGTCGCGTTCGGAGTTGGACCAGGCGATGAAGTGCTCGTACCGGTCGAGACGTTCATTGCGACGGGCATGGTCGTGTCGCTCGTTGGGGCGACGCCGGTCTTCACTGAGATCTCGGCCAGCAACTTTTCGATGGACTTCGACGACGCGTGGTCGCGCGTGACGGATAAAACGCGCGGCGCGATCGTGGTCCACTTCGGCGGTTTTATCTCGCCGCAGCTGCCCGCGTTTGTCGAGAAGATGCGGGCTTCAGGCCGGTTTGTGATCGAAGACGCTGCGCACGCGCCCGGCGCGGAGTTGAATGGAAAGCGCGCCGGCAGCATCGGCGATGCGGGCTGCTTTTCGTTTTATCCGACGAAGATCATGTCGACGGGCGAAGGCGGAATGCTGGTCACGGCACGTGAAGATATCGCGAAAACTGTGCGTAGTTTGCAGCTACGTGGCCGCGATCTCGACGCGCCCGGTGAGTTGTATGTGCGCGCCGGCAGGAATAATCGGTTCACTGAGATCGCGGCGGCGATGGGCTTGAGTCAACTGCGATCGTTGCCGGAGTTTTTAGCGAGTCGACGACGCGTGGCGGCGATCTACGATGAGATGTTGCTGGGCAGTGAGCTGTTCGTGCCGTTGCTTGCGGAAGATGGCAGTGTGCCGAGTTACTGGCGCTATGTCGCGATTCCGACAGTCGAGATCGATCGTGTTGCGTTGAGAGATCGTCTCGCCGCCGACAAGATCACGATCGACTGGGCCTACGATCCGCCGTTGCATCTGCAACCGGTTTTTCAACGCACCATGGGCACACGGCCGGGCCTGTTGCCGCGTTCGGAGAGTATTCTCGCGCGACACATTTGTCTGCCCGTGCACGCGCGCATGCGTGACGAGGACGCAGAGTTTGTCGCGCAACGATTGCTCGCTTTAACCACGGCTTACACGGATTCTAAAAACGGATCTGCGTAATCTGTGGATACAAACTTTGTGAAGATCGCTATTCACCAGCCGCAATATTTTCCCTGGCCACCTTATGTGCACAAAGTGATGTCTGC
>DATNDM010000070.1:0-10440 GCA_035553235.1 Pyrinomonadaceae bacterium
GACTTCAAACTCTTCACGAACATCAACAGCACGATCGTCGATCCAAAAGAGTTTGACGAGAAAAACTTCGTCGATATCAAAAGCGAGTCAGTCGTGATTCCGCCGAACAGCTTCGCACTCGCGCGCACCGTCGAATACTTCCGCATCCCTCGCAACGTTCTGACAATCTGTCTTGGTAAAAGCACGTACGCGCGCTGCGGGATTCTGGTGAACGTCACGCCATTCGAGCCGGAATGGGAAGGCTATGTGACACTCGAGTTCTCAAATACGACGCCGCTGCCGGCAAAGATCTACGCGAACGAAGGCGTCGCACAGGTAGTCTTCTTCGAATCCGACGAAGTGTGCGAAACGTCCTACAAGGACCGCGGCGGCAAATACCAGGGCCAACGCGGCGTGACGCTACCGAAAATGTAGAATGCCAACTACATTAAATACGCTTCGCTTCAAACAACTCGACCCGCGTGCGGTGTTACCGCAACGTGGAAGTGCGCTCGCAGCCGGGTTGGATCTTTGTGGAATTGAGAAACTCGAGATCGGGCCGAAGCAGAGAGTGATGGCGCGGACCGGGTTGGCGGTGGCTATTCCGGCCGGGTTTTATGGCCGCGTGGCGCCGCGGTCGGGCCTGGCGGCGAAGAATGGGCTCGATGTGCTTGCGGGCGTGATCGATTCGGATTACCGGGGTGAGATCGTCTGCGTGCTCTACAACACAAGCGACGAGAAAATCAAACTTCCTGCCGGAAGCAAGATCTGCCAGTTGATCATCGAACAGATCATCACGCCTGAACCAACATGGGCGACCGACCTTGACGAGACCGCGCGCGGCGCCGGCGGATTTGGATCGACAGGCTGACGTTAAGTCTGTTAATAAGTACTGTAGGGCGGCACTCCATGGCCGCCCGTTTTTGTTACAGAGTTTGCTACGAAGGAATAGACACAAATTGAAGAATCAGCACAAACCCCTCGCGTTGTTACTCGCAATTCTGCTCGTCACTTCAACCGCGCTCGGGTGGACGCAGAGCGCCGCTCCCGCGAGCACGCGTGCAATCACCGCGGACGAGCAGAAGCTCGTCGACAACATCACGATTGCGAGTCTCAAAGAGACTGTAAACGCACTCGCCGCCGACGACATGCAGGGTCGCGGCACAGGACAACCGGGCGGCGACAAAGCGGCCGCGTACCTCGCTGATCGTTTCGCAAAGCTCGGTCTCAAACCGCTCGGTAGTAATAACTCGTACCTGCAACCGATTAAGTTTCGAGAAACTCAGTTTCTCCCTCAAACCGCATTGACCGTCGGTGACCAGAACCTGAAATTCGGCAGCGACTACTTCCTTACACCACCGTTGAGCGGTGACAAAAATGTCAAAGGACAAATCTACTTCGTCGGTTACGGCGTGGCGGTTCCCTCGCTCAACCGAGACGACTTCGCCGGAATCGATCCGCGCGGCAAGATCGTCATGGTTCGTGAAGGCCCGTTGCCGGGGTTCACTAAAGACCAGTGGAAGAAGGCCGGCGCCCAGTTCATGATTTTACGCGGACTGATCCAACGCGGTGCGGCGGGAATCGTCATGATTGGACAAGACCAGGAAACAATCACGTTTTCGGAATTGGCCGACTATCTTACGCGACGCCAGATCGAGCCCGAAGGCGAACAGGAAATGCCTGAGTTCCTGCCGCCGTTTGTCAGCGTCAGCGAAGCTGCCGCGGATAAGCTGTTTCTCGCGGCTGGAACATCGAAGGCTGAGGCTTATAAGAATTGCGACGCAGAGGGCTTCAAACCGATCGATCTGAAGCAGTCAGCGACCATCACCGTGAAGCTGAAGAAAGCGAAAGGTGTTGGCAACAATGTGGTCGGATTGCTTGAAGGTTCCGATGCGAAGTTGAAGGCCGAAGCGATTGTTTTTTCGGCTCACTATGATGCTTATGGACTCTCCGCCGACAACCGCATCTATCACGGCGCCGCTGACAACGCACTCGGCGTGGCCGAGATGCTCGCGATCGCCGAAGCGATGACGAAAGCGGAGACGAAGCCGCGACGTTCGATCATCTTTCTCGCGGTGACTGGAGAAGAGTACGGCGGCTACGGTTCGGATTATTGGGTGAAGAACCCGACCTGGAAGATCAAGCAGGTTGCAGCGGATCTCAACCTCGACGGCATGGGCACGGAAGTTTATGGACCAGTAAAAGTGCTGGTCGGTTACGGCGCCGAGCATTCATCGCTCGGGAGTTTGTTGAACGAAGTGGCGGCGGCGAGCGGTTTGAAAGTGATTCCGGATCCGATGCCGGAGGAGAAGTCGTTTTATCGATCCGATCACTACTTCTTCGTGAAGAAAGGTGTGCCCGGGATCATGATTCTCGGCGCGCCGGACGGCAGCGTGCAAAGCTGGACTGATCGCTTGAAGAAGTGGGAAAAGACTGATTATCACCAGCCGACGGATATCGTGCGTCCCGACTGGGATTGGAGTGGTCCACGCACCGTCGCGAGTGTGATGCTGGTGATGGGAGTGCGTGCGGCAAATGACGAGGCGATGCCCGCGTGGGTGCCGTCGTCGATCTTCAATCGCGAGCGCGGCACCGACAAACCCGCCCCGCCCGAGCCTTAAAAAACCAAAGTTACAAGCCACGAAAAGGCACAAAAAGCGCAAATGAGACCCCATTTGCGCTTTTTGTGCCTTTTCGTGGGTTATGACCACAGCGTTTGCATGACACCGTACCAACCCCCTCAAAACAAGCCCATTTTGCTGGGCATTGTTTGGAGGTAGGTCAGCGGTACGTATCGTTTTCAGCCTTTCCCCTAAGGAACCGCTACGCTTGGCACATAGTTTGAACTGCAAGACCCAGGTCTGAAGGAGGAGAAGAGATGAAAGCAATCAGAAAAACAATTTTCATGACATTCCTATTAGCGCTGGTGACCGCCGGCTTGGCCACGACTGGCTTCGCCCAGTATGGCACCAACGACGCGGCCATTCGCGACGTCGTGCGCCGTATCCAAACGCGCACCGACTCTCTACAGCGCGCGGTCCAGAATGCTGCGGATCGAAACAACTATCGAGTAGACGACGTCAATCGCTTAATTCTTGATTTCGAAACCGCGGCAAACCAGCTCGACCGGCGACTTGGTACGCGCCGGGCAAGCACTGCGGATGCGCAAACACTACTCGACCGCGGCGCGCAGATCGACACCTTCTTCGCGAACAATCGGCTCGGAGCCGGCTCGCGCCGTGAGTGGCAGGCCATCCGAACGGATCTCGATCAGCTCGCCAGTTACTACAACCTGAGTACGAATTGGGGCTCGGGTGGCATCGGCACCGGTGATACGGGTTCCAACAACTACAACCTGAACGACGTTCAGATGCGACAGCTGATCGACCGTATGAACGTTCGGTCGGCCACGTTTAGTCGCAATCTGCGCAATGATCTTAACCGTTCCGGCTACAACGGCCGCTACTCCGCCGACGAAGTTCGTCGCCAGCTAAGTGACTTCGAGACGGCCTTGGTCCAACTCCGTAATCGCGTGAACAGCAGGCAGTCGAGTTCTTCAGACGCTCGCAACGTTTTGGATCGCGCGGCGTTCCTGAACGCCTTCCTCACCGATCAGCAGTTGTCTTATCAGACAGAAAACAACTGGAGCTCGCTGCGGAGGGATCTCGATCAACTGGCAGGCGCATACAACATTGCGTGGAATTGGTCGAACGTGCCGGGTGGCAATTACCCTGGCAACTCTAATGGCGGATCGCGCCGAGATTTGACCGGCACGTTCCAGCTCAACTCGAGCCGTGGAGACGACGTGCGCCGAGCTATCGATGACGCGACGAGAAACCTTTCGCAGGCTGAGCGACAGCGCATTTACGACTCGTTGCTCCGCCGTTTCGAATCGCCGCAGATGATCGCGATCGATCGTCGCGGAAACTCGGTGACGATCGCTTCGACTCGCGCGCCGCAGATCAACTTCGTTGCCGACGGTCGCGAACAGGTTGAGACCACACCTGGAGGACGCAGTGTTCGCGTTCGTGCGAATTTTTCGGGCGACGCGCTGACGATCACGAGGACGGGCGAACGCGCCAACGACTTTACGGTTACGTTCGATCCGTCGAGCGATGGCCGTGAGTTGCTGGTCACGCGGACGCTCTACAGCGATCGCATCACGCAACCTGTGACGGTCAAAACTTATTACGATCGGACTTCTGACGTCGCGCAGTTGAACATTTACGACACGAATCGTGAGGGCAATACTGGCGGCGACGTGGCAACGGGCAGCTTTATAATTCCGAATGGAACTGAGCTGGTCGCGGTGCTCAACAACGATCTGTCAACGCAGAACGTTCACGAAGGCGACCGTTTCACGATGACGGTGCGATCGGGCCAGTATGACGGCGCCACGATCGAAGGTTCGGTGGTGAGTGTCAATCGCAGTGGCCGGGTTAGCGGTCGCTCGGAGATGACGCTCGACTTCGACACGATTCGTATGCGAGACGGTAGTAGCCATCGCTTTGCCGGCATCCTCGAATCGGTTCGTACGCAGAATGGCGACGTGGTCCGTGTCGATAACGAAGGCGCGGTCCGCGATAGCGACCAGACCAACAAGACAGTGCAACGCACGGCCATCGGTACAGCGGTCGGCGCCATCATTGGTGCGATTGCGGGCGGTGGTAAAGGTGCGGCGATCGGCGCGATTGTGGGCGCCGGCGCGGGTGCCGGATCCGTATACGTTCAGGGTCGAAACGATCTTGATTTGACTGCCGGAACGGAGTTGACCGTGAGGGCTACTGGCCCACGCGGATAAAACAAGCATAGCCACGAAAAAGCACATAAGGCACAAAATGCCTTATGTGCTTTTTGCTATTGAACGGTTATCGAGATGGGTTGAGGAAGACGTTCCACAGTTAATGTTAATTGCTGGCCGGAACGGACCGGAGTTTTGTCCGGAGTTTGAAAGAACAGAAAGCCTTCTCGACGCGAGTCACTCGAGGACAACGGCGTTTTCACATCGATCCCGTAACCCCCAAACTCCTTTTCAAACTGCTTGCGTGACTGCGGATTGTAGGCGAAGACTCCATTCGCCTTCATGATTCTCGAAACCGCGCTCTTCGTCGACAGCAGTTTCCACTCTCTGTTTTCACTATCACGCAAACGAAATCGCGCGCGCTTGAGCTCAACCGGCACGCCGCTCTGAAACGCGAGTTCGACGCGCAAGGCGAGGACTCCGCTGAGCGGCAGGTTTGCTTCGAAGAGCTCCTGACTCTCTTCGTCTGTGAGCAACGGCGCAACGCGAATCGTCACCCCGCCCGCCTCTGCGCTCCGCGTGTTTGCCGGCAGCGGCGGCAGTTCAGTAACGGGCTTCACTTTGAAGAGCGAGCCCGTGCACGACGCTGATCCGAGCGCAGCCGCAGCAAACAGGAGCAGGAAAAACGAGGGTCGGGTCATGGCGTCAATTTACACTATGTTACTATCTGCCGAAACCATGATTAGACCGTTCCGTGGCGTTCACCCGCAGATTCACCCGACCGCGTACGTCGACCCCAGCGCCCAAGTGATAGGCGACGTGCATCTCGGAGAAGAGGCTTCGATCTGGTGCAACTGCACGATCCGCGGCGACATTTATCACATCCGCATCGGCGACCGGTCCAACGTGCAGGACAATTCCGTGATTCACGTGCGGAATGGGACGCACCCGACGATACTCGAAAATGAAGTCACGGTGGGCCATAGTGTGACGCTGCACGGATGCTACGTCGAACGTGGGTGTTTGATCGGTATTGGGACGATTTTGCTGGACGACGTGCGGATCGGCGAGCGCTCGTTGGTGGCGGCTGGATCGCTCGTCAGTCCGGGCACGATCATCCCGCCGCGATCGTTGGTGATGGGATTTCCGGCGAAGGTGAAGCGTTTGTTGACGGAAAAGGAAGTTGCGGATCTTGATGTGTTTTGGAAGAACTACGTGGAGTACACTCAAGAATATAGAGTGCTGTAGAAAACTTTTCACGCAAAGACGCAAAGGACGCAAAGCCTCCGGTATCTTTGCGCCTTAGTTTGCGGCTTAGCGCCTTTGCGTGAAAACAACTAAAGGACACTTGATGAAACTTTTTTTCATGGCTGTGATTATGATTTGCGCGAGCGCACCGGCGTTCGCACAAAGTAACGACGACCCGTTTACTCTCAAACGAGGCGACAACGAGTGGGGTTTCTGGGCCGGCTTTTCCCCGAAAGCAACTACAGTTTTTGCCGGCTTGCATGAAGACGAAGCCGCGGATCGCAAGTTCTTCATCGCCGCGCTGCATTACGGCCGCACGCTCGCTGCTAACAACTCGCTCGCGCTGCAATATCAGTTTGACCTGGTTCCCGTCGCCGTCGCCACGGGCACGATCGTCTCGCGTCAGACGAGTCCGAGCGGCGTTACTACATTTGAACGCGAGACAGCTTACGGCGGAGGATTCACGCCTTTAGGTCTGCAACTCGATTTCGCGAACGGCTCGAAGGTGCATCCGTTTGTTCACGTTAACGGCGGGTTGCTTGTTTTCAATAAGTCGGTACCAATCGAGGATTCCGGACACCTCGCGCTTGTCGGCGAAGCGGGCGGCGGCGTGCGCATTTTCACTTCCGAGCGCCGTGCGGTCAATCTTGGTGTCAGGTTTCATCACATCTCGAACGGAGACAGATCGGGTTCGAACCGCGGTTTGAATCAGTTTGTGATTTACGCGGGGTTCTCGATTTTCAGGTAATGGCTTCAGCGAAGACGCAACCAGCGCGCGGCATGCGCGACTTCCTGCCCGCAGACGTTCGCAAACGCGAATACGTTATTCGTGTGGTCAAGGAAGTCTACGAGAGTTATGGGTTCGAGCCGCTCGAGACGCCTGCCGTCGAAAATATCGAAACGCTGATGGGCAAGTATGGCGAAGAAGGGAACCAGCTCATCTTCAAGATACTGAAGCGCGGTGTGCACGAGTCTACGGGCGAGGCTGATCTCGCGCTGCGGTACGATTTGACTGTTCCACTCGCGCGTGTCGTTGCGGAGTATCGCGACAAGCTGCCAAAGTTTTTCAAGCGCTATCAGATTCAGCCAGTGTGGCGCGCAGACCGTCCTGCGCGCGGGCGCTATCGAGAGTTTTACCAGTGCGACGTCGATGTGCTTGGTTCACGCTCGATGATTGTGGAAGGCGAGATTCTTAGCGCTGCAAGCGAGGTTTTAGCGAAGCTTGGATTCAAAGACTTCTGCGTGCGACTCAATCATCGCAAGGTGTTGACGGGGATTCTCGGTATGGCCGGGGTCGCGTTGGACAAACACGAAGCGGCGCTGATTGCGTTGGACAAGCTGGACAAGATCGGCAGCGAGGGCGTCAAAAAAGAGTTTGAGGCACGAGGCATTGCAGAGTCTGCGGGCGATCGCTTGCTCTCGTTCTTTTCGGCTTTGACTCAACTCGAACACGCCGCCGCGATCGCGAGTGAAGAAAACGCTCAGCAGGCGTTCAATAAAGCCGTGCTTGGTCGCATTGTCGAGTTTGTGAAAGACAATGAACTGGGCGCGCAAGGCGTTGATGAGTTGCAGTCGATACTCGACTTCACTGACGCGATGGGTATTGGGCATCGTGTGAAGATCGATCCGAGTCTCGCGCGTGGCCTGTCGTACTACACCGGTGCGATCATGGAGATCAATGTGAAGGATCTCGCGGGCAGTCTTGGTGGCGGCGGGCGTTACGACAATCTCGTTGGAATGTTTCTCGGGCAGGACATTCCTGCGTGTGGGTTCTCGCTGGGACTCGAGCGCATCCTCGTGGTGATGAATGAGCGCGACATGTTTCCCGCGGGCCTCGATGCTTCACCCGCTGACGTGATGGTGGCTATCTGGAATAAAGATAGTGTTGGTGAGTCAATTAAATTAGCGAAGGAACTCAGGGCGGAAGGGTTAAAGGTTGATTTGTATCCCGAGGCTGATAAGCTCGGAAAGCAGTTTAAGTATGCGTCGGCGTTGGGAGTGCCGTTCGTTGCTGTGATTGGTGAAGACGAGCAGGCAAAGGGTGCTGTTGGCGTGAAGGATATGAAGACCGGAGAGCAGCGGGGGATTGAGCGCGCCAGGGTGGCAGAGGAAGTCAGACTAAGACTACGGGATCAATAAGATGTCGAGTGAAGCTATCATTCAGAATTACCACGAAGATGCCGTGAAGGCGCTGCGCGCTTACAAGAAGCTCGCGGAGAAGGCGATTGCGCAGTTGAAAGACGAAGAGTTTTTTGTGACTCTCGACGAGGAAGCGAACAGCGTCGCGGTGGTCATGAAACATATTGCCGGCAACGCGATCTCGCGTTGGACTGACTTTCTCACTTCGGACGGCGAGAAGCCTGATCGCAATCGCGACATGGAATTCGTCATCGGAGCACAGACCACCAAAGACGACGTGCTCGCGTACTGGGAACGCGGTTGGAAGTGCGTCTTTGATGCAATCGAGCCGCTCACACCGGAAGATTTCGAGAAGACCGTGCTGATTCGCGGTGAGGTGCACACGATCGTACAGGCGATCAATCGCCAACTGATGCACTACGCTTATCACATCGGCCAAATCGTTTTCCTCGCGAAGCACTTTCGCTCAGCGGAGTGGACTTCGTTGAGCATTCCGCGGAATCGTTCGGCGGACTTCAATGCGTATCTCGGCGCGCAACCCGGTGGTGTTGCGGATCGCGAAAAGCAGTTCGATGCGGCAGCGGGATTTGCAAAGAGCTCGGAACAGAAATGAACGCGAGCATTCACCACGTGAACGTCACCGTTCCGAAGTCGCTCGAAGACGCGGCGAAGCACTTTTATGGTGTCGTGATGGGACTTGAAGAGGTGCCGAAGCCTGAGAGTTCGCGTGCCCGCGGCGGCGCGTGGTATCAACTCGGTCCGCTACAGCTTCACTTGTCTATCGAAGCTCCGTTGTCTCAAGACTGCATCAGCAAGCGACACGTTTGTTATACGGTCAGCAATCTCGCCGAAGCTGAAGAGCAGTTCCGCACCGCGGGCGTCGAGATTCTGCCCGACGATCAGCCCACGCCCGGTTGGTCGCGATTTTATGTTCGAGATCCCGGCGGAAATCGATTAGAGATAGCACAAGCAGTTTGAGCCACGGATTACACGGAAAACACGGATCAATCCTACCGTGTTTTTCTGTGTAATCTGTGGCTAAATAAAATCAATGCTGGATAACCTCGGAAACTTAGAACGCACTCACTCATGTGGACAACTCCGTGCTCAGGACATCGGCAAGCAAGTGGTGCTGATGGGCTGGGTCGCAAAACGTCGTGACTTTGGCGAGCTCACCTTCGTCGACTTGCGCGATCGCGACGGCATCACTCAGGTTGTTTTCAACGCGGAAGATGCGCCGGAAGCGCATACGAAAGCCAAGGACCTGCGCGGCGAGTATGTGATTGCAGTCAGAGGCGAAGTCGTTGCGCGCGCCGAGAACACCCGCAATCCTAAGCTTGCGACCGGCGACGTCGAAGTTCATGCACGCGAGTTGTTGATACTCAACGACGCGCGCACGCCGCCGTTTCAACTCGACGCCGCGCCCGACGCGCTCGCGAGTGAAGACCTGCGTTTGAAGTATCGGTATCTCGATCTGCGGCGGCCGCGCTTGCAGGCGAACCTCGTGCTTCGTCATCGCGTGACGAACGAGATTCGTCGTTACATGTCAGCGCAGGGCTTCACCGAGATCGAAACACCGATCCTGATCAAATCGACGCCCGAAGGCGCGCGCGATTACGTGGTGCCTTCGCGTATTTTCCCAGGCAGGTTTTTCGCACTGCCACAATCGCCGCAACTCTTCAAACAGTTGTGCATGATCGGTGGTCTCGATAAGTATTTTCAGATCGCGCACTGTTTCCGTGACGAAGACTTGCGCGCCGATCGCCAGCCTGAGTTCACGCAGCTCGACGTCGAGATGAGCTTTGCGACTCTCGACCAAATCTACACGTTGATTGAAGGCTTGTTTGCTTCAGTTTTCAAACTCATCAACGTCGATCTGCCCGTGCCGTTTCCGCGGTTCACGTTCGCCGAAGTGATGCGACGGTTTGGTTCGGACAAACCAGATCTTCGTATTCAGCGACTGGAGTTACAGGATCTCGCCGCGTCCGTCGAAGGTACTGAGTTTCCACCTTTCGCGGCGGCGTTATCGTCGGGTGGACAAGTTAAAGGAATCGTTGTTCCCGGCGGCGCGAACCTCTCGCGCAAAGTGCTCGACGACCTGCAGGAGTTTGCGAAGCGTTACGGCGCGGGCGCACTCGCATGGATCAAGCTCGGCGACGAAACTACGTCGTCGCTGTTGAAAGCGCTCGGTGCGGACGTCGTGGCGCGCATGGCAGATGTTGCCGGCGCGAAAAAAGGCGACACGGTTCTGATCGTTTCAGGCAAGCCAAAGATTGTCGCGGCGAGTTTGGGCGCGTTGCGAAACGAAGTAGCGAAACGTGAAAACCTGATCC
>DATNDM010000071.1:0-5456 GCA_035553235.1 Pyrinomonadaceae bacterium
CAAGCTTGCGCACGTCTTCATAACGATCCTCTTCCGGCAGGTAAACGAACTCACCGAACGGCAACACCTTCACCCCAACTTCATCTTCGAGACTCTGCACGAGTTCCTGCGCCGCGTAAGGTGAATAAAACGGTTTGCTGGTCGAATCGTTGCCGGGGCTCGCGTGATCGCGGCCGATGATCATGTGGTTCGCGCCGTAGTTTCGCCGTATGAGCGCGTGCCACAGAGCTTCGCGCGGTCCTGCGAGTCGCATCGCGAGTGGCAGCAGCGCGAGCACGATGCGGTTTTGATCGTAGTACTTGTTCGCGAGTGCTTTGTAAGTGCGGACGCGCGTGAAGTGATCGATGTCGCCCGGTTTGGTCATGCCGACGACGGGATGCAAAACAGCACGCCGTTCACGTCTTCGATCGCGCGTTTGGTTAACTCTTCGTGCGCGCGGTGCAGAGGGTTGCGCGTTTGAAAGGCGACGACGTTTTCGTAGCTCGTACGTTCGAGACGAGCACGTGTTTCGGCCGGTGTCAGACGCAGCTCACGGAAATCGAAATGCGACGGCAGACGCAGGACACGCAAGCGTCCGGAGATGTTTCGCTTTCCCCAGCGATGCATTTCGGCTACGAGTGGATGGCGCTCATCGGTCGTGCCAAAAACTTCGCGCGCCGTCGTGGCGAGATCCCAGTCGTAAATCTCTTCGATCGTCATCACCGCGAGGATCTCGTTTCGCGAATCGACGAGCGCAACTTCGCGATCGAGCTTCAACGGTTCGTCGACCGGCAGCGTGATGGGTATCGGAAAAAGTTGACCGTCGGCCAGACGCATTTCCGCGACGACGCGATCGTAGTCACGCTTACCCATAAACCGATCGAGTGGACTGAAACCACCCACCGCCAGCAGCTCGAGATCGCAGATCGCGCGGTCGGTGAGACGCACCGTCGGTAGTGTTTTGGCGTGTGCGAGTACTTCCGGTACACGCTCGGTTTCAACGATTAGATTGATGAGTTTCCCACCACACGGCGGGATCAGGGTTTTCAGCATAGTCTCTGTGCAAGATTTACAAGATTCTTCAGGATGCTAATATACGCCTCGATGTGTGGAATTGTCGGGATCGTTCGGAACGATGGGAAGCCGGTTGACGAGCAACTGCTGGCGCGCATGAACGACGCCATTCGTCACCGCGGACCCGACGAGGACGGCTTCTACATCAACGGTTCCGCCGGCCTCGCGATGCGTCGCCTCGCGATCATCGACCTCAAGAGCGGTCAGCAACCCATTCACAACGCGGATCGGAGTTCGTGGATCGTCTTCAACGGCGAGATCTACAACTACCTCGAACTACGAGAGAAACTCGAAAAACTCGGTCACACGTTCTACACCAACAGCGACACCGAAGCCATCGTCCACGCGTACGATCAGTTCGGCACCGACTGCCCGAAACACCTGCGCGGGATGTTTGCGTTCGCGATCTGGAACGAACGCACGCAGGAACTTTTTCTCGCGCGCGATCGCGTCGGTAAGAAGCCGCTCCTTTACGCTGAGGTTAACGGGCAGTTGATCTTCGGTTCGGAATTCAGCGCGCTGTTGTTGCATCCCGATGTGAGTCGCGACATTCAGCCCGAGGCGCTCGATCACTATCTCTCGTTCATGTGCATTCCCGCGCCGCTGACCGCGTATCGCGCGATTCGCAAGCTCGAACCCGGTCATTGGCTGCGCTGGCGCAACGGCAACGTCGAGAGACAACGTTACTGGCAACCTGACTTCACGAAGAAGCTCCACATCAGCGAGGAAGAAGCGGGCGAACGCACGGTCGAGATCCTGCGTGAAGCGGTGCGCGTGCGTTTGATGTCGGAGGTTCCGCTCGGCGCGTTTCTCTCCGGCGGCATCGACTCGAGCGCCGTCGTCGCGTTGATGAGCCAGGAGTCAAGCGAGCGCGTCAAAACGTTTTCGATCGGTTTTGACGAACAGGACTTCAGCGAGCTCCATCACGCGCGTCGGATCGCCGAACACGTCGGCGCCGATCATCACGAGTTCATCGTGCGGCCCGACGCGGTGGAAGTGTTGCCTACACTCGTCGAACATTACGGCGAACCGTACGCAGACTCATCAGCAGTGCCGACTTACTACGTCGCAAAAGAAACACGCAAGCACGTCACAGTCGCACTGAATGGCGATGGCGGCGACGAGTCGTTTGCGGGTTACGAGCGTTACATCGCGATGGGCATTACGGAGAGGTATCGGCGCGTGCCGTCGTTTCTGCGTGAATCGGTGATCAAGGAGACAGTGAACCTGTTGCCGAACGGCTCGAACGGTCGTAGCCGGATAAAGTCGGCGAAGCGGTTGCTGGAAGCCGTGTCGTTGCCGCGTGTCGATCGTTACACACACTGGGTCAGCGTCTTCAACGAGCAGACAAAGCGACCGCTGTATTCGGATCTCTTTCGTGAGCAGGTTCAGGACTCGAACCCCACGGGCCTGCTGGCCGAGTGGTTCAGACGCGCGAACGGCATCGGCATTCTCGATGCGATGTTGTTGACGGACCAGATGACCTATTTGCCGAACGATCTGCTTGTGAAAGTCGACATCGCGACGATGGCAGTTTCGCTCGAAGCACGCGCGCCGTTTCTCGATCATCACGTGATCGAGTTTGCCGCGAGCCTGCCGCAGAACCTCAAGCTGCGACGACTGACGAGCAAGTATCTGTTGAAGAAAGTGTTGCGCAAACTGCTGCCGACCGAGAACCTCAATCGTCGCAAGATGGGTTTTGGAGTTCCGATCGGGCACTGGTTCCGCGGCAAGATGCAGCCGTTTCTGCGTGAGGTTGTTTTGTCTGACAAAGCCATGCGACGCGGGTTGTTTAAGCCCGAGGCAGTGCGGCAATTGATCGAGTTGCATGTGCGCGGCGAGCGCGACTATTCGCACCAGCTCTGGACGCTGTTGATGCTCGAGCTGTGGTTCAATAGGTTTATCGATTAGCTTCTGCTCTTGGAGCCTCGGCGTGTCTGTGGTTAACAGCTCTCACCACAGAGACACAGAGAACACAGAGGTTGCACAGAGAAAAAATTTCATGGCGGCGCCGAACAAAGTCGAAGATTTTGCGGGCCAACGGATCCTCGCGATGGATCCGCGGTCGGAAAAGAAACTGCGCGCGTGTGCGGCGTGCGGATCGAGTGATGCGCAACCGCTCGGCGTGAAGAATGAGCTCGAGATCGTGTCGTGCCGGAAATGTGCGACCGTTTACACGCCGTATTCGCCGTGGTATTCGAGCGAGTATTACTACGAGAGCTATTATCCGGAAGCGAGTTTGTCGCCGCCCGCGTTCATCCAAACGCGACTCGAAGAGATCACAGCGGAGTTTTCGCCCTATCGCCAAACAAATCGTTTGCTCGACATCGGCTGCGGGGCCGGGAATTTGCTTTTGGCGGCGCGCAAGAATGGTTGGACTGGTTACGGTCTCGACGTGTCGGAAAACTCAGTGAAGCACGTGCGCTCGCTCGGCTTTGAAGTGTTTCAGGGTGAACTCCAGAAGGCGAACTTTCCGGCTCAACACTTCGACGTGATCACGGCGGCGGAGATCATCGAGCACTTGCCTGAGCCGCGTGTGCTGTTGGATGAAGTGGCGCGCCTGCTGCGACCCGGCGGACTGTTCTGGACCACGACGCCTCATGCGCGTGGTTTGTCGGCGCGCGTGCTCGGGTTGAAGTGGCGCTGCATTTGGCCGCCGGAGCATCTACAGCTATTCTCCGCACGTGGGTTGAAAGGGCTGCTGCGCGAGGTCGGGTTTCGTGACATACGCGTGCGTACCACGGGCGGCAATCCCATCGAGATCTTTCACGCGATGGGCCGCAAGAAGGACGCGCCGAAAACTGTGGACCAGCATTTCGATCGGGTGACGACTGGTTACCAGTTGAACGAGTCGTTGATAAAGAGCCGCCCACGCCGGGCCGTCAAAGACATTATCAACGGCATGTTGAATGTGAGCCGCCTCGGCGACTCATTGAAGATCTACGCCACGAAATAATTAGCCACAAAGGGCACAAAAGCACAAAATGAAAAGCGCATTACAGATCAAACCCCAATCTGATTATGTGCTTTTTGTGCCTAATTAGATCTTGTGCCTTTTGTGGCCAAACTTAGGAGGGACATTTGAAAGGTGTTGTTCTAGCTGGTGGCTTAGGGACGAGACTGCGTCCGCTCACCTCCGTCACAAACAAACATCTGCTGCCGGTCTACAACCAGCCCATGATCTATTACCCGATTCAGACACTCGTGAATGCGGGCATCACGGACATCATGGTGGTTACGGGCGGCAGTTCCGCGGGCGACTTCCTCCGCCTGCTCGGCAATGGCAAGGCGTTCGGCCTCAAACATCTCAACTACGCATATCAGGAAGGCGAAGGCGGCATTGCGGACGCGCTCTCGCTCGTGGAGCACTTCGCCTCGGATGGTCCAGTCTGCGTCGTGCTCGGCGACAACATCATCGAGGGAAACATTCGCAGCGCAGTTGAAGCGTATCGTCGCCAGGGCAACGGCGCGAAGATCATCCTGAAGAAAGTTTCCGATCCACAGCGCTTCGGTGTGCCGCGTCTCGACGGCAGTCGCGTCGTGTGCATCGACGAGAAACCAGCGCAGCCGCAATCTGACTACGCCGTGATCGGCGTTTACATGTACGACGAGGAAGTCTACGACATCATTCGCTCCCTCAAGCCGTCCGGTCGGGGCGAACTCGAGATCACCGACGTCAACAACGCTTACATCGAACGCGAAGCGATGACGTGGGAAGAGCTCGATGGCTGGTGGACCGACGCGGGGACGTTTGAGAGCTTGTTGCACGCCTCGAACCTCGTCGCGAAAACAGGGGCCAACAAGTTACATATCGAACGGGAAGAGGTAGCAGCAAATGCCCAACAGGTTTACTGAGGGTGAGATCAAGGGAGTTGTCGTTCGCGAACTGAAGAAATACTTTGACCAGCGCGGTTGGTTAACGGAGCTTTTTCGGAAGGACGAGTTGGACGAAGAGTTCCTTCCGGCGATGGCGTACATCTCGTCGACCAATCCCGGCGTCACGCGCGGGCCTCACGAACACTGGGACCAGGCTGACTACTTCTGCTTCATTGGTCCATCCAATTTCAAGCTCCGTTTGTGGGACAACAGGAAAGATTCAGAGACGTTTGGTTCGATGATGACGTTGGTCGTGGGCGAGTCGAACCCCGCGGCAGTGTTGATACCGGCTGGTGTTGTGCATGGTTATCAGAACGTCGGCGAGACGGACGGCATCGTGATCAACTGTCCGAACAGGTTGTATGCGGGCGCCGGACGGAAAGAGAAAGTCGACGAGATCCGGCACGAGAGTGATGGTGAAACGGTTTTCAGAATGGATGATTAGGTTCTTGTTAATCCTGCAAATCCTGTAATCCTGTCTCAGACTTTTTACAAGATTTCAGGATTTACAGGATTAAAAAGATGAC
>DATNDM010000072.1:0-3633 GCA_035553235.1 Pyrinomonadaceae bacterium
CTCGTCACAGTTGCGAATTGCAGCGCGGGCAACGTCGATCTGATCTATCGCATTTACTCGACGCAGATCATGCCCGTGCTGAGTGCGCGTCCCGAGCAGCGCGTGAAGGAACGTGAGACGCCGCAAGAGCCCGCGGGACAAACGACGGTCGAGACTGCGAGTCCTTTTCACTTCACTCCGACCGCCGTTTACGACTCGACCAATCTGCTTGCCGGCGGCGGTCGTTTCGAGTTCACGCCGCGCAAGTTCTGGAAGCTGCCTTTCAAATCGGCCGTCGTCAAAGGCGAAGCCTCGTCGCGCATGCACAACGTCTATGCCGCGCTCGAAGGTGCATATGATGCGGACCAAACTGGCGGCTGGCTGGCGCATGCGGAGTGGCTCGTTAACTTCTCACACTTTTCACTGCCGACCGGGGCGGGCGACATTCGCGGGGGTCATTTGAGTGCGCAGTTCGACGGTGTGACCAAGCCTTTGCTCAACGGCAACGTGAGTTTGCGATTCGGTGCGTCGCTGGAAGGCGGTAATCGCCAGACCGAATCCGGCAGTCTTCTGCTCGCGCCGGACACCGTTCCCAACGCCGGCTTCGGCACACTCAAACTCTACGGCGCCATCGATTCGCGTCTGCGAAACCACATCTTCACTGCGTCGTATGGTCTCGAGCTTGGCTCGGTTGGACCAGCCGCGCGCGTCGATTGGCACAAGCACATTCTCGACGCGCGTCACCAGTTTTGGTATTCGTTCGGCAATCATCATCTGTTTGACGTCGAGTCGCGATTCACGCTCGGCCGTTTGCGCGTGCCCGGAGAAGTTCCACTACCCGAGCGGTTTTTCGGCGGGCGCAACGAGGAGTTTTTTATCGCGAGTGATGCGTGGCAGATTCGTGCGAATCCGGTCATTCGCGCGATTCCCGGCAGCAGGTTTTTTCAGACGACGGAAGGCGCGGGCGCTCGGGAGTTTTTCAGTTACAACCTGACTGCGGCTTACGGGATCTGGCGCAGGACGCTCGTGCCTGAAGAGCTCACGACTGATGATGACTTCAAATCAGAGCTCGATGGAGCGATCACGACCGTCACCAGCACGCTGCAAAATTATTACTCTTCGAAAGATCAGCACTACACGAACGTAGTCGGGCAACTGCCGGCTGCTCAAACGGCCCTCACCGATCTGAAAAACGCGGTTGCCGCGGCGCAGACGGCGCATCCCGATCAAGCCGATCTGTTCAAAGCCTGCACGCGCGCGGTGAGCGGCGGCTTGCGGCGCATCAACAGCGCGATCACGCCGCAGGGCGCCGATCCCTATGGTTTGATCGCATCAGTTTTATCTGACGATCCGGATGAGATTCAGTTGTTGAAAGTGAACTCGACGTGCGAAGTGGATTTGAACGGCGTGCTGCATGATGCGAACATCAGTGCGGCAACGAGTCGCGTTGAGACACTGCGTAAAGCGATGCTGGCCGAGTTTAAGCAGATCGACGAGAACCGCGCGCAGAAACAGGCGACGAACGACATGGCGTTCACGCGTCGCACGCTCAACACGCTCTTCAACGATGTGAACATCTATTCGATCAGTCCTGTGTTTGTGTTCGATGTCGCGCGCATCGGCCCGCACAGCGGACCGGTTGGCGGCACGCGTTACGGTCCGGGCGCCGGCATTCGCTTCGAGCTCGCCACGACCGCGCACTTCACGCTCGGTTACGCCTGGAACGTAAATCAAGGCCCCGGCGAAGGCCGCGGGAATATCTTCTTCGCGATCGGAGTTAGAGATCTGTTCCACTAAAGCACAAAGCCGTCCGCAGATTACACAGAGGAGGGATTCGGCTCTCTGTCCTAAGAATCTGCGTAATCTGTGGACGGCTTTGGTTGATCTAAGTCTATGAACGATCTAAAGGGAATTCTGCTCCCCACAACAACACCGTTCGATTCCGACGGCCGTATCTCCACCACCGACATCACCTCCAACATCAAATCGTGGTCGTCCCGCGGCGTCATTGGTTTCGTGGTTCTCGGCTCGACGGGCGAGCGCGTCCATCTGGACGAGCGTGAGTATCTCGAAGTGATCGAAGTCTCGCGCGCGGCCAGTGACTCAATTCTGATCGCAGGCGCCGGACAACAAAGCACCATCAACACCATCAAGGAAATCAAAAGTGCCGCACGCGCCGGCGCGCAGGCAGTGCTCGTCATCACACCGTACTTCTATCGCCCGGCAATCACGCAGGAGACGCTCGTCAACTATTACACCGCCGTTGCCGATGCCGCGCCGGTGCCCGTGCTGCTCTACAGCATGCCACCGCTCACCGGAATCAAGATCGAACCCGAAACCATCGCGCGCCTGAGTGAACACCCGAACATCATCGGCGTGAAAGACAGTTCAAACGATCTCCCCGCCTTTCGGCGCACGCTCGAGCTTTGCCCGCCTGACTTTGCGGTGATGACGGGGAATGGAACCGTGTTATTCGACGCCTTGCGGGCAGGTGCGACGGGTGGAATCCTCGCGGTGGGATGTGTCGTGCCGGAGGTTTGCGTTGAGATCTTTCGAGCGTTTAAGAATGGTGATCTCGAACAAGCGGAGAGGCTGCAGACGGAGCTAACGCCGCTCGCGTCGGCAGTCACCACAAAGTACGGGATCGGCGGGTTGAAGGCGGCACTCGATTTTGCGGGCTATCGTGGTGGTGCGGTGCGGGCGCCGTTGCGCGCACCCGATGACGCTGCGCGCGCGGAGATCAAGTCAGTCCTGGACAGGATTACAGGATTTGCATGATTTACCTGTAGAATGCCCGCGCAGGAGCCGGAACATTTTGAGTACAGCCGAAGCCGCTTGTTATAGCACCCCGGAAGAATCAGGACTGCGCGTCGAGACGCTGGACTTTGATCGAATTCCGCACCAGTCGCGCCTCTTTCTCGACTACCTGAAAGACCCCGTCGCACTGCGCAACTTCTATCCGTCAGCCGTTCGCTTTCATCACGAACTACAGGAACGCGTGCCTGAAGTGCTCGCCGCGTATCGCGTCGATCGAGACCGCGTTTGCGATGCGCTCGCAGCGATGAATCAGCGGTGGGGAGCGGGCGAGGCGACGCTGAAGAACATCGAGCTCCTGCGTGAGTCCGATTGCATCGCGGTGGTTTCGGGTCAGCAGGCGGGTTTGTTCACTGGTCCGCTCTACACCGTCTACAAAGCGCTCTCCGCTGTGAAACTCGCCGGCTGTTTGCAACAGCGAAACACGAAGGCCGTGCCGGTGTTTTGGATCGCCGCAGAGGATCACGATTTTGCGGAAGTCGCGAAAGCGGAGTTCATCGGTCGTGACTGCCGGCTCAAGAGCGTCGCCGTCTCGGAGTCTTTGCATCGCGAAGGTGAACCGGTCGGACAAGTGAAGCTCGATGAATCGATTGACACGGTCATTGACGAGCTTTTCGAGTTGTTGCCGGCGTCGGAATTCGCCGCCGACATGAAGACGCTCGTGAAGAATGCGTGGCAGCCCGGTCGCGGCTACGTCGACAGCTTCGCAGCGATGATGACCACGCTGCTTGGTCGCTATGGTCTGATCTTCCTCGATCCACTCGATCCCGCGTTGAAGCAACTCGCCGCGCCGCTTTATTCAGAAGCCGCCCGGCGCGCGCCCGAGATCGCGTCGGCGCT
>DATNDM010000073.1:0-8146 GCA_035553235.1 Pyrinomonadaceae bacterium
GCGGCGACGACACAGCACCATGCGAGCGCGAAGAAGAAACGATTGAATCACGTGCGAATTCGCAGGCGCGCTGCGCTCGGAATCTATGCGGCGCGTGCGTTGAGAGAAATGTGAGCGCCGGGATCTCGGTCTAACAGCCCCTAAATAGTAGTGCGCGTTCCGTGTAAATACGGCTTCCGTGCTACAGTTAACACGAAAGTTATCTTAGTTTGGAGGAGTTGACATGAATAAGCAGACAAAAGTCTGGCTTGTGTTATCGATTGCACTATCTCTGCTAGTACTTGCTTCAGCGTGCGGCGGCGGTGGAACTAATAAGGAGGCGACCCCTGGTGATAGCACTGCGACTGCCGCAGCGCCTTACAGCGGTCCGACCGGAACCATCAGCGGCGTGATTTCCTTTAACGGCACCCCACCCGCTCCGAAGAAGATCGACACGACGGCCGACCCGGTCTGCGGCCAGAAGAATCCGAATCTGATGACCGACGATACGATTGTTAAAGACGGCAAACTCGCCAACACCTTCGTGTACATCAAGGAAGGCTCCGTCGAAAACGGCAAGAAGATTGGTGAATACGCCTGGGCCACGCCGACGAGCGAAGTCCAACTCGATCAGAATGGTTGCCACTACGCTCCACACGTGCTCGGCGTGATGGTCAATCAGAAAATTAAAGTCACGAACAGCGACGCGACGCAGCACAACATTCACCCGACTCCGAAGCTGAATCAGGAGTGGAACCAGACGCAGGCCAACGGCGCGCCTCCAATCGAGAAAGCGTTCACACGCGCGGAAGTGCTGATTCCGGTTAAGTGCAACCAGCATCCGTGGATGAAGGCTTACATCGGCGTCATGAAGACTCCGTTCTTCGACGTGAGCAAGGACACCGGCGCCTACACGATCTCGGGCGTTCCGCCAGGCACCTACACGGTCGTAGCGTGGCGAGAAGGCGGCGCAACTGGTGAAGAAAAGACGATGCAGGTGACAGTACCGGCGAACGGCAGCGCCAAGGCTGACTTCGCGTTCGGTGCGGCGACCAGCTCGCTTACGCCTTCATTGCAGATGATGCCGGCGATCGATTTTCCGATGATGGGCAAACACTAAGGCTTCGTTATCCACAGATTACGCAGACAACAGTCTGTGTAATCTGTGGACATGGTTTTCAACGAGTAACTGATGAACCGGGGTCTTAATCGATTTGCTATTGTCGTCGCTTGCGCGACGTTTTTCTTGATCATCGCGGGTGCGCTCGTCACCAGTCACGATGCCGGACTGGCGACGCCCGACTGGCCGCTTTCAAACGGACAGGTCTTTCCGAAGATGGTCGGCAACCTGTTCTGGGAACACGGTCACAGGATGGTTGCGACTACCGTCGGCATGCTGACGATTGTTCTGATGTTCTACGTCCTGCGCAAAGACAAACGCAGTTGGGTGCGCAAGCTCGGAGTTTTCGCGTTGCTGGCGGTGGTCGCGCAGGGACTGCTGGGCGGATTGACTGTGAAACTCATGCTGCCGCTGGCGGTCTCGAGTGCGCATGCGACGCTCGCACAGCTTTTCTTTTGCACGACTGTGAGCCTCGCGGTTTTCACATCGCGAAGCTGGATCGAAGCGAGACCGATCGAGGAAGAACAGGGAGTGCTGCCGCTGCGTTATCTATGCACCGCCGCGCTCGTCACGATCTTTTTGCAACTGATTATTGGCGCGACGTTACGACATTCGGCAACGTGGGACCAGCAGCTGCCGACGGAACTGGTGTTGACGCACATCGGTGGCGCGCTTGCGGTGACGATCGCGCTCGGTAGTGCGACGCTTACCGTGTTGCGACGGCACAAGGATGAGAAGTTTTTGACACGTCCCGCGTTAATTGCCTTGTTACTTTTAGTCGTGCAGTTATCGCTTGGTATTGCGGCTTACGTAACGCGGCTGGCTTCGCCGAACGATCCGCAGCCGTTGAATCCGATGATTTCGATCACGGTGGCGCATGTGGCATGTGGCGCGCTCGTGTTTGTCAGTACGATTGTTTTGACGTTGCGGACGTATCGAGTGCTGCCGGGGCGTTCGGCGTTACGTGAATCGTTTTTACAGGATTACGGGATGAGACAAGATTTGCATGTTAATCCTGAATAATCTTGTAAATCCTGTCAAAGACTGTCTTGGGATTCTTTAATGGAAGAGTTTGCAATTGATTTGCGCAGTTCGGCGGTCGACGTGGTCGAACGGACGCGTTTGTCGTTCCGTGAGCGAGTCGCGGCCTATGCCGAGCTGACCAAGCCGCGCATCACGTTTCTGATCGTGTTGACTTCCGCAGCCGGTTTCGCGCTCGGCTCGCGCGGTGCGCTCGACTATCTCGCCCTATTTCGTTCCCTGGTCGGCATCGCTCTTCTGTCGTCAGGTATTGCCACACTCAACCAGTACGCGGAACGCGATCTCGACGGCCTGATGCGTCGCACCGCCGGCCGACCACTGCCTTCAGGCAAATTGGCGCCGTGGGAAGCGCTCGCATTCGGCGCCGGCATCACGATGCTCGCTGAACTTTATCTACTCGTGCTCGTGAATCCGTTGAGCGCGTTGCTCGGATTAACGGTGATCGCGGGTTACGTGTTCGCTTACACGCCGCTGAAAACACGCACGACGTTATCAACGCTCGTCGGCGCGTTTCCCGGCGCGGTGCCGCCGCTGATCGGCTGGACCGCCGCGCGCGGCAGCCTCAGTCTCGAAGGCTGGATCCTTTTCGCAATTCTTTTTCTCTGGCAGTTTCCACACTTTCTGGCAATCGCGTGGATGTATCGCGAAGACTACGGCCGCGCGGGCATTCTGATGCTGCCCGTCGTCGAACCCGACGGCCGCGTCACCGCGCAACAGATCGTCGCGTACACGCTCATGTTATTGCCGGTCAGCCTGCTGCCGACCGTGCTGGGAATGTCAGGACGAGTTTACTTCGTGGGAGCCATCGTGCTCGGGCTACTGTTCCTGTACAGCAGTCTGCGAGCGGCATTCTCGATGTCACGACAACAAGCGCGTCGCTTGCTGCTGGCGTCCGTACTCTACTTGCCGCTGCTGTTTCTCTTGATGGTTTTGGATAGTTAGGCGGCTTTGCACAAAAAGTCCGTACATATTGATTTCTCTGTGCCAACCTCTGTGTTCTCTGTGTCTCTGTGGTGTGTTTTTGCTCGGAATTCATCAACCACAGAGACACAGAGAACACAGAGGTTGCAGAGAAGAGGGCCTTCGTGAGTTTTTGTGCAAAGCCTGGTTAGGCCGCAGATAACAAAACAGATCTGAACTAAGCAAAAGGAGATCGTAACCGATGGGACGAGTTCTTGCGGTTATTATCTGGATTATCACACTGCTCTCAGTGCTAATGTTTGTGAGTGGTAAGTGGTGGTTTCCAGCGGCTATATCCGAGCATGCTCCAGCTCTCGATCGCCAGTTTTTGATCACCATTCTGGTTGTCGGAATTTCCTTCACCGCCGCGCAGATCGGGCTCGGCTGGATGGTTTGGAAATATCGAGACACGGGGGCGAAGAGCGACCGCGCTGTTTACTCGCATGGCAGCAATCGTCTCGAAATGCTTTGGACCGTCATTACCGCCGTCGTGTTCATTACGCTGGGCGTGATGGGTCAAAGTGTTTGGGCGCAACTCCGCTTGAACGATGCGCCGCCGGGCTCATACACGGTTGAAGCCGTCGCGCAGCAGTTTCAGTGGAACTTCCACTACGCCGGCAAGGACAACACGTTCGGCCGCACGGATCCGAGACTGATCGACGATGGTTCGCTCAACTTCATCGGTCTTGATTCGTCAGACACGGCTGCGGCTGATGATTCAGTTACCTCAGCGCTCGTGATTCCAGTGAATCGTCCCGTCGAACTGCGCCTGCGCTCGAAGGACGTCATTCATAACTTCTGGGTTCCGCAACTGCGCTTCAAACAGGATCTTGTTCCCGGCATGGAGATCAAGGTCCACTTCACTGCAAACAAAGTCGGCAAGTATGAGCTCGCGTGCGCCGAACTGTGCGGGCAGCTGCACTTCAAAATGAAGAGCTACATGCTCGTGGTGCCCGAAGCTGAAATTCAGTCGCTACACGCGATGTCGCAGGAGCAGTTTCAGGCACGCGTGGCCGAACTGCTGAGCCAGTATCAATTGCCAAGCTATCAATAGCCTTTCTTCTCTGTGCAATCTCTGTGTTCTCTGCGCCTCCGTGGTCATTGTCGGACACAGAAAAACAACACGGAGACACAGAGAACGCAGAGTTTGCACAGAGAAAACGACGACGAGGAGATGACAAATGTCAGTTGAGACTCACGATGGCGTTCACCGGCACCCGGCACCGACGAGCTTCATACGCAAGTACATCTTCAGCATTGATCACAAGGTCATCGGCATTCAGTACATCATGCTCGCTCTCGCCGCTGTGGCGGTCGGCATGGTCATGTCGCTGTTGATGCGCTTGAACTTGTCGTGGCCCCCGCCGCACAGTTGGCCCATCCTGGAGACGCTGTTTCCGACTGGTGCGCCAGGCGGTGTGATGACGCCGGAGTTTTACCTGTCGCTGGTGACCATGCACGGCACCATCATGGTGTTCTTCGTCCTCACGACCGCGCCGCAGGGCGGCTTCGGCAACTACTTCCTCCCGATACAGATCGGCGCGGAAGACATGGCGTTTCCGGTGCTGAACATGTTGTCGTTCTGGGTCACGCTGGTTGGTTTCATCGTGATCCTGCTGGCGATCTTCGTCGAAGGTAATGCATCGCTGGGACAATGGTTCTCTGCACTTGGACCATCATTCGCCGGCGGCAGCGGCACTGTCGGACCAATCGGTGGTTGGACTGGTTACGCGCCATTGAGTGCACTCGGCAAGATCGCAGGTCCGGGCCAGGGCGCGGGCATGAATCTTTGGATAATCAGTATCGCGATCTTCTGTGTCGGCTCATTGCTCGGTGCTTTGAACTTCATCACGACGCTGCTGAACATGCGCACGAAAGGCATGTCGCTGATGCGCATGCCGCTGACTTGCTGGGCGTGGTTCACAACCGCGGTGCTGGCGTTGCTGTCGTTTCCGGTGTTGCTCGGCGGCGGCATACTGCTGCTGCTCGATCGTGTTGCGGGAACGAGCTTCTTCATTCCGAGCGGACTTTACGTCAGCGGTTTGCTTTCCGGTACGAACCCGAATTTCCCGCTGCACACCGGCGGTTCCCCGATTCTGTGGCAACACCTGTTCTGGTTCTTCGGGCACCCTGAAGTCTACATCGCCATCCTGCCCGGCATGGGCGCGACGTCGCACATCCTCGCGACCTTCGCGCGCAAGCCTGTCTTCGGTTATCGCGCGATGGTGTTTGCAATCTTCGCCATCGGTTTGCTCGGTTTCTTCGTGTGGGGGCACCACATGTTCATCAGCGGCATGAGCCCCTACTCCGCCATCGCGTTTTCAGTGTTGACGCTCTCGATCGGCGTTCCTTCAGCGGTGAAGACATTCAACTGGATCGGAACGTTGTGGGGCGGGCGCATCCGCTTTACAACAGCGATGTTATTTGCGATCGGCTTTGTTTCACTGTTCGTGGCCGGCGGCATCACGGGATTGATTCTCGGGCAGAGCTCGCTGGATCTGGCGATGCATGACACGTATATCGTGCCCGCTCACTTCCACCTCGTGATGGGCGTGGCGTCGATCTTCGGAATGTTTGCGGCGCTCTACTTCTGGTTCCCGAAGATGTTTGGACGCTTCATGAGCGAAAGCATCGGCCGCATTCACTTCTGGCTGACGTTCATTGGCGTCTACGCGATCTTCGTGCCGATGCACGTCATGGGGCTTGTCGGTATGCCGCGCCGGTATGCGAGTTTCACTGAGTACCGCTTCCTTGACAGCCTGCATCCGCTCGTTGTTCTCGTGACGGTGGCAGCGATCGTCACGATTGCGGCGCAAGTCCTTTTCTACTTCAACGTGTTCTGGAGCATGTTCAAGGGCGAGAAAGTGACGAGCGACAATCCGTGGGAAGCAACGACGCTCGAGTGGACCACGGCGACGCCGCCGCCACACGACAACTTTGCGGGCGTGTTGCCGACGGTTTATCACGGACCTTACGAATTTGCAGTGCCGGGAGCCCCGAATGATTTTGTAATGCAGACTGACGTCGAGGCCGACGTGCCAAGCGGTAATGGCCACTAGCACTAAGAAAGTAACGAGCAAGGGGATTGGATCCGGCGGAGGTTTTCCGGGACCGAACGGTAAGAAGCCAGGCGGGAATGGATGGCACGGCGGTGACGGGTCGAAGCGTAAGTTTTCACCGGCGAGCTATCGCATCACGATGTGGGTTGTGCTCGCGGCCGTCCTGATGATGTTTGCAGCTCTTTCGAGTGTTTACATCATGTCGTCGGAAGAGCAGCGCCAGCCGGTTGCGATGCCGTCGATGTTCTTCGTTAGCACGGGGCTGATACTGGTCAGCAGCGGTGCTTTTCACAAGGCCAAGAGATCTTTGCAAACAGACCGTCCGCGCTCGTACCTGCGATGGTTACTGGCGACGCTGGCTTTGGGAATTGCCTTCCTGGCATCGCAACTCGTCGCCTGGCGCGAGCTGGCGCGAGCGGGTGTTTATTTCGTGGGACATCCGCGCAGCACGTTCTTTTATCTCGCGACCGCGCTGCACGGCGCGCACCTCATTGGCGGTATTGGACTCGTGCTGTACCTCGTTTACCGACGCGTCCGGCCCGGTTGGTTATTGCACGGCGAGAAGAATCTCACGTGGCATGGCGTCGTCGGGCTCTACTGGCACACGATGGACGGCATTTGGGTTTGGCTCTTTTTGCTCTTATTGATTTTCAAATGATCCGCGTTTATTCGCGTTCATCCGCGGTTAAAAACATGAGCGTAGCAATTAAAACAGAACAAGTTGTTGGAAACCGATATCGCATCGGCATGCTGGTGTCGCTGGCGTCGATTGCGATGTTGTTCACGTCGCTGAGCAGCGCGTACATCGTGCGTTCGGGCGTCACGTACGATTGGTATCCGATGGCGGTGCCGCGCGTGATGTTTGGGAGCACGGCGCTCCTCATCCTCGGCAGCGTTTCAATCGAGATTGCCAGACGAAAGCTGAAGCAAAGTCTCTCAACAACGTATTCGAGATACTTGCTGCTAACGCTCTGCCTCGGATGCGGCTTTCTCGTTTCCCAACTCATCGCGTGGCGACAACTCGAAGCGCAGGGGATCTACATCTCGACGCACCCGCATAGCTCGTTCTTCTACACGTTGACGGGCGCACACGCCGTCCACATCGCGGGTGGTTTACTCGGCCTCAGCATTTTGTGGTGGCGTTCGCGTCGTTCGTTAGACGAAGCGCGCTCGATTGCAAAACGGCAGGCCGCGGCGGACGCAGTGGCGATTTACTGGCATTTCATGGACGCTCTTTGGATCTACCTATTCCTACTTCTTTTCCTTTGGAGGTAACAGGTGAGCACTGAAGCACGTGCGGGACATTTCCCGGCAGTGGATTGGGAAGGCGGGGCCTTCCCTTATCGCGTGGGCCATCGCAAGTTGGGGATGTGGCTGTTTATCGTTTCCGACTCGCTGACGTTTTCGGCGCTGCTGATCGGTTACAGCTACTTGCGCGCCTCAAACGTCTGGCCGACTCCGTTTCCTTTCTACCCGAGCATCGTCTTTTCGTCGGTAATGACGTTCTGCCTGCTGTCGTCGAGCTTGACGATGGTGTTTGGCGTGTCAGCCTCGAGCAAAGGCGACAAAGCGAAGGCGAGGAAATGGATCTTCGCGACCATCTTCTTCGGCGTGGCTTTTATCGTCCTCCACTTGATCGAGTGGCGGCACCTGATCCACGAAGGGATGCGGCCGTTCTACCTGCCCGAGCACTGGGTCAATGCGTTTACCACGACCGACGGCGTACCGCCTTCACCACTGTTCGGCGCAACCTTCTTCACGATCACCGGACTGCACATGTTTCACGTCGCTACCGGCGCGATTTACCTGACGGTCGTAGCGCTGCGCGTGAACAAACTCAAACACGACGACGTCGAGATCAGCGGCCTTTACTGGCACTTCGTCGATCTCGTCTGGATGTTTGTGTTCCCGTTGATCTACATCATGTCGGTTGACGTTGGCCATCACGCCGGCTTGTAACGCGAAGGAGGACCGAAATGACTGCACA
>DATNDM010000074.1:0-3356 GCA_035553235.1 Pyrinomonadaceae bacterium
AAGATGAGTTAACGCTTGACGTGCGACTCGAACGACCCGGCAGCACGACGCCCAGCTTCGCGCAGACATTCAAAGGCAAAGCGAAGTCAGCCGGCGAGGACATCATCACCCCGGTGAGCCAACAAGCCGCACAGGCGATCATTGCATCTGTGGGCAAACAGTAGTTAGACCACAAAAAGCGCAAAGAAGAACACAGAAAGCACAAACAGCAAATCAGAAATGGTTTGCTGTTTTGTGCTTTTTGTTCTTTTGCGCTTTTTGTGGTCTAGCTCGGTGGGTGTACGCCCGTCTTGAGATACGACGACGGGCACAATTTCTCGATCGTGCACTCTTCACACAACGGATTACGCGCTTTGCAGATCTTCCGCCCGTGATAAATCATCAGGTGTGGGAAGATCACCCAATCCTTCTTCGGCACGATCGGGATCAGGTCCTGCTCGATCTTCTCCGCCGTCTTCTCCTGCGATAACGCGAGGCGGTGTGAGAGTCGCGTCACGTGTGTATCGACGACCACACCCGCTTTCACGCCAAACGCATTCCCCAAAACGACATTCGCCGTCTTTCGCGCGACACCCGGCAGTTCGAGCAACTCATCCATCGTGTGCGGCACTTCCCCGCCATACTCCTCCATCAACATCCTCGACGTTCCCTGAATCGACTTCGTCTTGTTTCGAAAGAAACCAGTCGAGTGAATGTCCTTCTCGAGCTCGCTCGGCGAGACCTTCAGATAGTCTTCCGGTTTCTTGTACTTCCGAAACAGATCCGCCGTCACGATATTGACACGGTCGTCCGTGGACTGCGCCGACAGAATCGTCGCCACCAACAATTCAAACGGGTTCGAATGATTGAGCGAACACTTTGCGCCTGGATAAGCTCGCTTGAGTCGCCGGATGATATCGCGCGTGCGTTTCTTGAGATCGTCGGAGCTTTCGCGTTTCGCCATCAAGTCTTATCCCGTTCGTTTCAACTTCCCCGTCTTCTTGGCCCACGCCTCCATGCGCACGAAGACGAAGAGGCCGAGCGGCAGCAGTATCGCGCCCATCAACGCCAGTATCAGCAACTCGTGCGACACGGACGAAAGCGGCGCGCCCGCGAGATACTGAGCCGTCGAGTTCGGGTTTCCCACTCCGAATAACTTCCGGCAAGCAGACAAAGTGTACGTCGCCGGTGAGATTGCCGACAGCGGTTGCAGCCAATGTGGCAGGACATCGATGCGATAATAAACTCCCGAAACGAGCAGAAGCGAGCCCTGAAAGATGTGCGTCGCTTCCGCACCGCGCTCGGCGCTCATCACCGGAAACACCGCCGCAAACAGTCCGAGCCCAACGAACGCAAGCGTGCTGACTGCGAGCACTACTAACACGCCGAACAGGTTCGCACCTCGCAGGTTGAGGTTCGTAAACAACATCAGCCCGACCAGCACAATCACACTTGTGACAATGCTGTTCAGCAACGAGAACAGACTGACGCCGAGCAAATGCACGGCGCGCGACACCGGCGCCATGAACGTGTACTCCAGCGTTCCTTCCCAACGCTCGTATGCGATCGACATCGCGATCTCGTTGTAGAGCCACGAAAGATAGTTCCACAACAACGCACCGACGACGAGCGTCAGTGTCAGTTGATAGTTATCTTGCGCGACACCGATCAACGCGACCGTCGCTGACGTCACGAGTGCGTAAAAGTTGAAGACGACGACCCAGCCGATGTATCGACGAGTTATGTGATACCCGCGAAACAGGAAGGCCCACGTTTGTCTTAAAGTCGCTTCCATAAACCACTCCAATCCATCCACAGATTTCGCAGATCAATCTGCGCAGTCTGCGTAATCTGCGGATAGCTCCTCTGCGACAATTGCTTCACCGGTTAACTTGATAAATGCATCGTCGAGCGTCGCTGCGCCCGCGTGTTGCATGAGCTGCGCGGCCGTTCCTTCCGCGACGAGTTTGCCGTGCGCAAGAAAACCGATGCGCGCGCAGAGTCGTTCCGCTTCGCCCATGTCGTGCGTCGTCAGGAGGATCGTAGTACCTTCGCGCCGTTGCAGGTCCTCGAGAAACGACTGCACGTCGCGACGGCTCTTCGGATCGAGACCCGTCGTCGGCTCGTCGAGCAGCAACAGCGGCGGATTGATCATGAGTGCGCGTGCGATACTGATCTTCTGTTGCATACCGCGGCTCATCTCCTCGAGCGGCGTTGAGAACTTCGCGTTCTCCATTCCCAATTGTTCGAGAATGTCCATGACGCGTCGTTCGGCCTGGCGCGCGTTCTGACCGTAGAGCAACGCGGTGTAGAGCAGGTTTTCGCGCGCCGACAGTTTCTTGTAAAAAGCCGCGTCGACGCTGACTCGCCCGATGATCCGGCGCACGTCTTCCGCCTGTTCCGGCAGCGCGTAGCCGAGCATCCGCACGTAGCCGCTGTCGGCGATCAGCAGCGTCGACAAAACACGAATCAACGACGACTTGCCGGAACCGTTTGGTCCAAGCAGCCCGTACGTCTCGCCTTGCGCGACGCTGAACGAGACGTCGTCGATCGCCCAGAGTTCGGCTTTCTTGCGGAAGCCGGTTCGCTTGCGAAAACTTTTGCGCAGGTTGCGCACCTGAATAGCTGGTTGCTGCATGATCAAACCTCAAAAGTGGATCGTCCAGAAACGCCCACTCGTAGATACACTTCGGTTGTAGTGGATTAGAAAAGGAGCCGCTGAGCCCGAATCAAGCTCGGATCAGCCGGGTTTTGACGAGGAAGAGATATTTCATCGAAATCACCTGTGGACGTGAGGATAATACATCCTGTCGATCCTGTAAATCTTGTAACCTGTCTAACGCCTGCCGTGAGCAATCTTCACCGCTTCCGGTAACTGCCGCAGTCTCAACATCGAAATCACACCAAACAACGGTCAAGGCGCTAAAATCATAAACGCATATCGCCAATTCTCAATCCTCGGCACCAGCTCGATCGAAACGCTCGTCAACAAGAATCCAACGCACATCTGTATCGTCAACGCCGTTCCGATGTATTGCGGATCGCCGAGCTCAGTCACACATGATGAAAACTGCGCGGAGTCAGCAACGACCGTCGCGCCCCAGATCGCAGCCACGACCAAGAGCACCACCGGACTACCACCATACAGCAAGCCGATCACGAGACAACACGTCCCACTGATCGCCATCGCCCACGACGTCACGAGTGTTCTCCCGACACGATCCGCAATCAACCCGGCAACCACACAACCAACGGCGCCAGCACCGATCACGATGAACGATCCAAGCTCCGCCAACTCCGGATTAGCATTTCGAAGCGCGAGGCTCGAGCGAATCATCACCGGGATCCAGATCCACATGCCGTAGAGCTCCCACATG
>DATNDM010000075.1:0-4543 GCA_035553235.1 Pyrinomonadaceae bacterium
GCTGCGTGTTGAAGTAGATGGGATCGTCGGTTGGACCATAGAGCGGGCGCGTGTTGTTGACGAGATTCCCGGAGTCTTCGAGATCGACCTGAACCCTTGCCTGTGCTTCGAAAAGATCCGGCTTGCGCGCGACGTACACGACGGCCAGCATCGTGATCAGGACCACGATACCGATCACGAGCCAGAGACGTTTGCGAATCGCGCGCCAGTAATCGAGCAGGTGGACTTCGTTTTCGGCATTGGGATCGACGCCGTAGTTGTACGACTGCGGCGGCTCGATCGGGCGATCCAGAGCTTCGAGCTTGGGAGTAGGCTTCGTCAGCTGATTGGTTGGGTTCATGATTGGGGTAGTTTTTCTGCCGCAAAAAAGCACAAAAAGCTCAAAACCGGTTTCTGCTCACTTTTGTGCTTTTGTGCTTCTTTGTGGCTAAAAATCAAGGCACAACACGCACGGGCAGTTGTCCGACGCCGGGCACGACGCCTTGGACCAGGCTGCGCAGGAAACTCTTCCCGGCTGACGTCGGAACGTCAATGATGTCGTTGGGTGCGAGCGCGAGATCCTCAGAACTCTTCTTCTCGATCGCGTAGAGATCGACGGTGATCTCTTTCCTGATCGTCGTGCCCGGTTCCTGGCGCAGCACGCGGATCTTGTCTTTCCGCGTGTCCTGCTTGAGGCCGCCGGCCATCGCGATCGCGCGCGTCAACGTGATCGGTTCCTTCAACGAAATCGTGAGTGGCATGAAGACATTGCCGACGACGTAAACCTGATCCGCTTCCGGCAACGTCACGATATCGCCGGCTTCGATATATGGATTCGACTTCGGATCACCGGCGAGAACGTCGCTGAGTTTGTAGCTCGTGAACGCAGCAGTGTCGCTTTCGTCGGTTTGTTTACAAGGTGAAACAGCGCTTGAGTGGACGATGTTGATTGTCTGTCCGGCTTTCGCCGACGGACCTTTCGCGTAAGTCAGCAGTTCTAACAATCGAACGCGGCGTTGTAATTCGAAACGGCTCTGTTCGTTGACGGCGCCGATGACGGCGACCTGTTTCGAGTGATACTCCTTGATGAAGACGTCGACCTGAAGGTTCTTGTAGTAACGCGCGTAGCGGGCCGAGATCTCTTTCGCGAGTTCTCCTTCCGTCAGACAGGCTGCCTGAATGTCATTCTCGATGAGGGGCATGCGAATGATGCCGTTGCCTTCAACGCGAACGGCGTCACGCGAGAGTTGCGGGCGGTTGTAGACGCGGATGTCGAGGACGTCCCCGGGGCCGATGCGGTAACGATCGTCGGTTGCTTGAAGTGGAAGAAAAATCAGAAGTGCAAGTAATAAATTATGCATTGTGAAAGAGAAAGACAGTCGGCTTTGAATAAAAACTTCTTCTCTGTGCAATCTCTGTGTTCTCTGTGCCTCTGTGGTTAAGAATTATTCAAAAAAACAACCAGAGAGACACAGAGAACACAGAGGTTGCACAGAGAAGAGTTAGGAGACAATCGCATGCTGATCACTGACCAGGTCGCTACCGCTCCCTGTACTGACCCGATCCAACAAAAGATCACTTGCCTGACATCCCGATGCGGCGCGAGAGCAACGCCTCACGCATGTGATTCGGGTGTGCCAGGTTCAACACCGTGTTACTCAACAACACCAGCAACTCCTCGTGTTCGCGTCTGAAGAGACCGGTGAGCGGCTGCTCGCCTGTCTTGATCACGATGCCGTCACGCACCCACTGCCAAAACTGCGTCTGCGTCGTCCAAAACTGTTTACGATCGCGGCAAATCACCAGCGCCGTCTTCTTTTTCCGCTTCTTCTTCATCCGGACACACCTCGACCATTGCGTGTTGTCTTCACACAGGAACCCGTTGGGGAAGCCTCTCTCGCGAGGCAGCAGCTAGTTTTTCAAGTGTCGGGTGCGAACAGAATTCCTCACACCCATGTTTGTGTCAAGTTTATGAATGACAAAAGTAGTTGTTCACGAAATCTGATCGACCATCTCACACCAGAGGTGTCCGATGGTGATGTGCGCTTCCTGCACACGCGAAGTGCGGCTGGACGGCACAGCGACGGCGATATCACACAACGAGCCGAGCGGATCCGCAGTGGCGCCGGTCAGTGCGATGCTTTTACAACTCAGTTCGCGTGCCCTTTCGGCCGCACGCAAAACATTTTTTGATTTGCCGCTCGTGCTGATTGCGATCAGCACGTCGCCCGCTTGCGCGAGCCCTGCGACCTGGCGCGCAAACACTTCTTCGTAACCGAGATCGTTGCTGACGGCCGTCAGCGCTGAAGTATCTGTAGTGAGTGCGATGGCCGGCCACGAGCGTCTTTGTTTTTCGTAGCAACCGACCAACTCCGCTGCGATGTGTTGCGCGTCGGCAGCGCTGCCGCCGTTTCCGCAAAGCAAAACTTTCTGACCGCTCGACAGTGCGTCACAAATCATCTGTCCCGAACGTTCGATTTCAGGGAGTGATGCGTCCAGTAACTTTTGAATTGTGGCCAGGTGCTCTTGCAGCGAGTTGGTCAGAAATTGCACGCGGGGAAATTAACACAGTTTTCAGCCGTTGCCCACGGAGTTCCGTGTATTTTGTGTTACCCTGTCCGCCACTCACAACATATATGAGCAATCCAAATCCAACGCCGATGCTGCGTCAGTACCAGGAACTGAAGCAGCAACATCCCGGGACGCTGCTTTTTTTTCGCCTCGGAGATTTCTACGAACTCTTTTTTGACGACGCGCTCACCGGTTCGCGCGAACTGCAAATCACCCTCACGGCGCGGCAGAAGGAAAGCGCCAATCCGATTCCGATGTGCGGCGTGCCTCATCACTCCGCGGCAAACTACATCGCGCGGCTCGTGCGCAAGGGTTATCGCGTCGCGATTTGCGAACAAACTGAAGAAGCCGGCAAGACAAAGAAACTCGTGCGGCGCGAGGTCGTACGTATCGTGACGCCGGGAACGCCGATCGACCCGCAGTTGCTGGAAGCGCGTGAGCCGGTTTTTCTGGCGGCGGTTTGCACCGCGGGCGAGACGATTGGCGCGGCGTTCCTTGATATTTCGACGGGCGAGTTTCGCGTGACGCAGGAAAGCGGGCGTGATTCGTGGACGCGAATCCGCGCTGCGCTCGAATCGTATGCGCCGCGCGAGTTGTTGTTTCCGGCTTCGCTCGGGGCCTTGATCAAAGCCAGCCTGACGGGAAAAGTTCAAACTGCGTCATTGCCTTTAGACGGGTCGAACGGCACACCGTACTCGTCTCGCGCAGAGTTTGGTTTTGATGTCGCACTGACGCCGCTCGACGACTGGCAGTGGCAGAAAGACGACTGCTTCACGTTCCTGCTCGAACATTTCAAAGTCAAAACTCTCGACGGTTACGGACTCGCAAAGAAAGACGACGCGATTCGCGCTGCGGGGGCGTGTCTGCGTTATGCGCGCGAGACTCAACGCGCCGCCGCCGAACACGTGACGGATCTCGTCTACTTCGAGCCGCAGGATCACCTCGTGCTCGACAGCGTTACGGTTCGCAATCTCGAGCTGGTCGAGTCGCTCGCGGGCGGCGCGGGGCGTTCGTTGTTGCAAGTGATCGACGAGACGGTGACGGGGATGGGCGCGCGCTTGCTGCGCGCGTGGTTGCTCAGACCGTGCGTCAAACGCGGCGAATGTGAAGCACGATTAGCTGCCGTGCAGGAATTGCTGACGTCGCACATGCGGCGTGACAAGCTGCGCGCGTTGTTGAAGGAAGTCTCGGATCTCGAGCGGGTGGTGGGCCGCATCAGTCTCGGTTCAGCGACGCCGCGCGACCTGTGTGCGATGTTGCGTTCGCTCAATCAGGTGCCGGCGGTTCGCGAGGTGTTGAGTGGACTCGATGCATCGTTGATCGAAGTTCTTGTCGAAAATACGGATGAGCTTCCCGACATTCGTGATCTCATCGCGCGCGCCATCGCCGACGATCCGCCGATCAAACTCACCGACGGCGACACGATTCGCGAAGGCTACTCAGCCGAGCTCGACGAGTTGCGCTCTGTCAGTCGCAACGCCAAACAGATAATTGCGGCACTCGAAGCGACTGAACGTGGACGCAGTGGCATAAACAACCTGCGCATTCGTTTCAATGGCGTGTTCGGATACTACATCGAGGTTTCGAAAGCGAATGCGGCGCGCGTGCCGGTCGACTACGAGCGACGCCAGACACTCGCGAATGCCGAACGCTTCACCACGCCCGAGCTGCGCGACTGGGAGAAGAAAGTGCTCGGCGCTGAAGAGCGCATCGTGCAACTCGAGACGGAGTTGTTCACCGATGTCTGCCGGCAGATCGCCGCGGAGACAAAGCGCATTCAGATGACGGCGCGTGCCCTCGCGGCGCTCGATGTGCTCGCGTCGTCGGCTGAGGTTGCTGCGCGCCGTCGCTACACGCGGCCAACGCTGCACGATGGCGACGAACTCGAGATCGTCCAGGGTCGTCATCCCGTAATCGAGGCCTTCATCGATGAGCCATTCGTGCCGAACAGCATCTATCTCAACAACTCGACCGACCGTTTGCTGATCATCAC
>DATNDM010000076.1:0-15600 GCA_035553235.1 Pyrinomonadaceae bacterium
TGCCACAGAGGTCGGATGGGGTTACGATGCAGCGCGTCACCGCCTCCCAAGCAAGCTTTCAAGACGTGATCGGTGAGCCCGGACACACAAACCACCCGCCGCCAAGGTAGACCCGTAGCGGGTTACTGTGGTTTATTTTGGGCGTGCGCTTCTCAGTACACAGACAGCAGGGCTGTCAGTGCGTCGAGAAACAGGTAATCTGACGTTTCAACCGTTGTCAGTTGAGTGTCTGTACTATCCAGGGTTGTTTCGTCGGTTGCTGTAATATGTGGTGGCTCCGGAGTCTTGCCAGGAAGATCTATATCGCCCGCGAATGTATTGAGGGCAATACTAAAGACAAGTAGCGCAGTAAATACGAGGTTTTTGACAGGTTTCATTGATCTTCTCCTCAAAAAGTGTAGTCAGTGCCTGTGAGTGGGTGCGCAACCAAGTGGTAATTGGTTGTTCGTGATAATATCTCGTCAATCGAGAGGCTTGCAAGGTTCCTTGCCTAGATTGAGAACTGGAGTCTTGATATGGAGTTGCACACATCCGTCTTTAAGGATCCTTCCGAGAATGCAGTCGCTGACGACATAATCCCCTTATGTGAGTTGGCGAAAAACTTGGAGGAGGCGGGTGAATTTGAAAGCGCTTGTGAAGTACTGCGTCCATTTTGGCATGGATTACTTCATCGTCCTGAAACAACTGGATTGGCCGATGAAGTTAAGGCTGAGCTTCTCTTGCGTGCAGGAACTTTGACGGGCCTCTTGGGAAGTGCGAGACAAAAAGCCGGAGCGCAGGAAACTGCAAAAGATCTTATTAGTGAGAGCGCCGCCATTTTCGAGGCGTTGAGGAAAACTGAGAAACTTGCAGAAGCGCGCGTCGATTTAGCTGTCTGCTATTGGCGAGAAGGCGCGTTGGATGAGGCACGCGTAACTCTGCGACTCGTCTTAGAGAGCTTGGGAGATATTCAAAGTGAACAAAAACTGAGGGCACTTTTAAATAGTGCGATTGTGGAGAAGGCGGCGACGCGAGATCGAGAAGCGCTCCGTATGTATCAGCAAGCAGCGCCTGAATTCGAGGCTAGTACTAATCATGCTCTGAAGGGTAAGTTTCATAGCAATTACGGCATTTTGTTAAAGAATCTTGGTCTTTCAGAAAAACGCGATGAATATATCGATACCGCGCTTGTCGAATTTGCGGCCGCGAGTTTTCATTTCGAACAAGCAGGTTATCACCGGTTTCAGGCTAGCGTTGAAAATAACGTCGGGTTCCTCTTTGCCAGCATTGGCAGATTCGGTGAGGCGCGTGAACACGTTACCAGCGCTCGTAGCTTATTTCTCCGGCTGGCGGATCAAGGCAGTGCTGCATATACAGATGACACACTCGCACAGATTTATCTATTAGAGGGAAGAAGTGAAGAAGCCGAAAGAGTTGCGCGGCGCGCTGTTAACGTGCTCAAGCGCGGCGGTGAACAGACAGTTCTCGCAGAAGCACTGACTACTCACGGCAAGGCCTTAGCCCGCCTTCAGCAAACCCAAATCGCTCGGACGGCTCTCGATCAAGCAGTCGAGATTGCGCAAACGGCAGGTAACCCCGATCGTGGTGGTATTGCTGCAGTCACCGCGATCGAAGAATTAAACCCTTATCTCCCGGTAGAAGCACTGCAAAACTACTACAAAACCGCTGAGGAACTGCTATCAAACTCCCAAAACCTCAGCCTTAAAAACCGTTTGGGCGAATGTGCCCGACGTGTTCTTTCAATCGCTCTTGACAACCGCCAACAGGCAACACCCGCAGCCACCGAGGTGGCATTGACGCCAGGCTTTTCGCTCGATACCGAAGTCCTTCGTTACGAAGGCACCCTCATCCGTCGAGCTTTGGAAGAGTCTGGCGGGAGCGTCACAAGAGCCGCACGTCTCCTTGGCGTCACCCACCAGGGACTCGCATTTATACTTAACGGCAGACACAACGATCTGCTCTCAATTCGGAGTCCAGTAAAACGGCGCCGTCGAAGCATCATCAAACATCACTAACCTATTCGTTCAAGCATGGTCCAAAAACCTCTGGCGCTGCTTTCCCACAGGCAGCGCCAAAGTTCTATTTGTGCTCTAAGTTAAGTTCTCCTATGATCCACACCTGTGAACCAAGCAATGAAATCTAAAATCGGCCCCCTCATCTTGATCCTGGCATTGTGGTATGTGGCCCCCGCACAAACTGCCAAGCGGCGAGGAGCAGTGCGCAAGCCGGCGACGGAAACAACACCGCAGCCGCAGCCAGTTTCCGATCCAACACCAGCCACCAAGCCGGCGCGACCACCTGAGGCGCCTGTGTCGCTGGCGATCGTGAATGGTCAAACACTTACGACCGCGGATCTCGAACCAGCATTGCGCCAGGAAATCGAGACTCTTGACGACAAGATTGCCGACGCGAGACGCAGTGTGCTGGACCTGCAAATCAACACCACACTGCTTCAGGTCGAAGCTAAGAAGCGTCACATTGACACTCATCGTTTGTACGAGTTGGAGGTAAGCGGCCGCATCCCAACCTTCACGCCAGCGCAAATCAAGAAATTTACCGACGACAACCGCGATCAATTCACCGGGATGGATCCAAACGTTGCGAATCAACAAGTCGCTGTCTATCTACACGACGAAGCCGAGAGCAAACTTGCTGACGATCTCGTGAACCGTTTACGACGATCAAATCCGGTGGTAATGGGAGTAGACATAAACTCTCCGACTTTGAACCCCGCCTCCGTCGTTGCCACGGTTGCAGGACAGCCAATCACCGCGGCTCCACTGATCGAGAGACTGAAACCAGTTATCTACAAACTGAAACTTGAAGCGTACGAAGCGACCAAGCAGCGCGTCGATCGGATGATCGACGACACGTTGCTCCTGGAAGAGGCAAAGCGACGACAAGTTGGACCAGAAGAGATCGTGCGCGCCGAGATCAGCGATAAGGTTCGCCCGCCAACCGAAGCCGAAGTCGCAAGCTTTTACACGGAGAACAAGTCACGCATCTCGGGCGATCTGAACAGCGTGCGCGGCCAGGTCGCAGCGTATCTACAAAACGAATCACGACAGCGCCTTGAAAAAGACTTGTCCGAAAGACTACGCAAAAGCGCCGACATTCGTTGGTTGATAAACGAGCCCCCTCAACCCGTGCAAAACATCAGCGTTGACGACGATCCTTCGCGCGGCGACGCGAATGCTCCGGTAACAATCGTTGAATTCACTGACTTTCAGTGCCCCGCCTGCGCCGCGATGCATCCCGTTCTTGACGAGGTTTTGAAGTCTTACGGCAACAAAGTTCGGTTTGTAGTTCGAGATTTCCCGCTGAACCAACACGAGTGGGCGCGCAAAGCAGCCGAGGCCGCAGATGCTGCGAACGCTCAGGGAAAATTCTTTGAATACATCGATATCCTCTTCAAGAATCAAAAAGCCCTTGATGTTCCCTCGCTGAAGAAGTACGCCGGTCAGATTGGTTTGGACCGCGCGCGTTTCGACGCCGCTTTGGACCGTGGCACCTACGCGGCCGAAGTCAGCAAAGACGTCGAAGACGGCGAGATGTATGGAGTCGGAAGCACCCCTACCATTTTCATCAACGGTGTACAACTGCGAATCTTGAGCGCTGAAGGTTTGCGAGCAGCAATCGATCGCGCCGCAGGGTCGCCAAAGACCAGTTCAACCCAATAATTCCACGATGGTCGTTTCACTAAAACCAGAGCGGCTGAAACGTTACAAAGACGTCGCGATGCTGCTGATCAAATACGGACGCTCCGATCTGATCAGTGCCGCAGGACTTGAAGGTAGCGTACTGCCTGACGAAATCGCCGCAGAAGCTGAGGTCGCCCCGGCAGAAGATCTCGCAAAGGATCTCGAGAAGCTTGGGCCAACGTTCATCAAGCTGGGCCAACTGCTGTCCACGCGCGCCGACTTGATGCCTGCTCCATATCTCGATGCGCTGGAGCGCCTACAGGACCACATCGAACCGTTCCCGTACGAGGAAGTCGAACGAATCGTCTCGGGCGAACTCGGAGTCAGACTCTCGAAAGCGTTCGCTGATTTTGATCCGACTCCACTCGCAGCGGCATCTCTGTCCCAGGTACATAAAGCAACGATGCGCGACGGGCGGGCGGTCGTCGTAAAAGTTCAACGACCCGACATCCGCGATCTGATCGTTGGCGATCTCGAAGCTCTCGGCGAGATCGCTCATTTTCTCGACCAGCACACCGAACTCGGCCGGCGTTACGAGTTCGATAACATGCTGGTCCAGCTACGCAAGAGTCTGCTACGCGAATTGGACTTTACGATAGAGGCAAATAATCTACACACCATCGCGGAAAATCTCGCGGACTTTGAAAACATCGTCATTCCCGAACCGATCGACGACTTCACCACCACTCGCGTCTTGACGATGGAATACATCACCGGCAAGAAGATTACGGCGCTCAATCCGCTGCGCCTTTTGGAAATCGATGGTGGTCTACTTGCCGATGAATTGTTCAGTGCTTATCTGAAGCAGTTCCTGGTCGATGGATTGTTCCACGCCGACCCCCATCCGGGAAATGTTTTCCTCACTGACGACGATCGCATCGCACTACTCGACCTCGGAATGGTCGGCCGCGTCACGCGCACCTTTCAGGACAACCTCTTGCGGCTGCTACTCGCGATTAGCGAAGGCCGTGGCGAAATGGCAGCTCAAGCCGCCATGCGGATGGGCGAGCCGAAAGAAGGATTTGAGCGCTCGTCTTTCGAGCGACGCATTACAGACTTAGTGTCCGAGCATGGCGATGCCGTCCTGAGCCGTGCCGACGCAGGCAAGGTGACGCTCGAGATCACCAAGATTTCAGCTGACTGTTGGTTTAGATTGCCGGCGGAATTCACGATGTTCGCGAAGGCGCTGCTAAATCTGGATCGCGTTGTTTACACGCTGGATCCGAACTTCGATCCAAACGTCGTCATTCGCGATCGCGCGAATGAAATACTCCAACGCAACATTCTCAAAAGCGTCGCTCCGAATAATCTTCTGTCGGGCGTTGTTGATTTGAAGGAATTCCTGGAGAAACTGCCGAACCGAGTCAACAGGATTCTCGATTCGGCCGGAAACAACGAACTACGTTTCAAAGTAGACGCGATTGACGAAAAAGTCGTAATGGAAGGACTTCAGAAGGTTGCTAACCGAATCACGTTAGGTTTGGTGGTCGCGGCTTTGATTGTCGGCGCCGCGATGCTGATGCGCGTTGACACTTCTTTCAGAATCTTTGGGTATCCGGGGCTGGCGATGATTTTCTTTCTGCTGGCCGCGGCCGCCGGGCTAATTCTCGCCTTCAATATTCTTTTCTACGACGAGAAACGCCGCTCTAAACACTAGGGCTTTCGCTCTTTTGCCGTTCGCATCAACTCTTCCAACCCGGCGATTTCCTTAGCGCTCAGCGAAGAAAACGACATTCCAAACCCAACGCCGGGATGATAAGAAGCGACCAGTCCACGCACCGATAACCATTCGCCGGACGGAAGCTGTATCTCAAGATCGACATGCTCGCCGAGTTCCACCTGCGCGTACGTGTTTACAAAGCAGCCGCCGAGACTCAGGTCGTCAACCCGAGCTTCATGCCTGCGCGACATGCTCTCCCATCTCGCTTCAAGCAGAATCCGCTTGCGTGCGTTGCTTCTTCGCTCATCCGGCATCGACGGTCATTCTAAGCTATTCACGTGGAAAAAGACTTGTGTCCGGTTGCGGGGGCGGCGCGTACTTCGTGAGCAGCCTGTAGCCGAGCAGGAAAACCAGAATAAAGGCAAACGTGAGCGGCAATCGTATATCAGACTTGACTAACATCCAGAAGTGGACCACGCCAGCAATCGCTGAAGCGTAAACGAGACGATGCAGTTGCGCCCACCGTTTTCCCCCGAGCCGTTTGACCATTTTATTCGTCGACGTCAGTGCCAGCGGTACCATCAACACAAACGCAAGCATTCCCGCGAGGATAAATGGCCGGCCGACAACGTCCGGGCTGATGCTGAGCAGCTTGAAACCCCGATCGAACCAAATGTACGTGAGTAAATGCAGCGAACCATAGAAGAACGCAAACAACCCGAGCATCCTTCGTAGTTTTACGAGTGAATTGACGCCAAATATCTTTCTCAGCGGGGTGATCGCCACGGTCAAACTGAGGAATATCAGCGTCAACATCCCCGTCGTCGTCGTGACAAATTGAAGCGGATTAGGACCAACTCGCTTCTGATAAAGGTCCCACAGCAGCAGCACGAGCGGTATGAGCGCATTCACGAAAACGACGAGTTTTACGAAACGTACATCACCCATATCAAAAGTACTTCACGAGATCCATGCCCTGATACAAGTAAGCCACCTGCTCGCCATACCCGTTGAAAAGGAGCGTGTTCCGGCGGGTGTATTCGCCGATTCTTCGTTCCGTCGCCTGACTCCAGCGCGGATGCGGAACATTCGGATTCACATTCGAATAGAAACCGTATTCGTTCGGCGCCTGAAGGTTCCACGTGGTCGGCGGCTCATCGGCAACAAGCGTTATCTTCACAACTGACTTGATACTCTTAAAACCATACTTCCACGGCACGACAAGCCTGATCGGTGCTCCATCCTGCGGCGGCAAAGTCTCGTCGTACATGCCCGTAGCCATGATCGTCAGCGGATGCATCGCTTCGTCGAGACGCAGCCCTTCCACGTACGGCCAATCGAGTACGCCGGTGCGCTGATTCGGCATTCGCTCGGGATCGAGCAGTGTTTGAAACGCTACGTAACGCGCCTGTACAGTTGGTTCGACTTTCTCCAGCAGTTTGTGCAACGGGAAGCCGACCCACGGGATCACCATTGACCAGCCTTCGACGCACCGCAACCTGTAAACGCGTTGTTCGAGTGGAAACTTCAACAACTCATCGAGATCAAAAACCTTTGGCTTGTTGACCCGACCGTCGACCGCAACCGCCCACGGCCTGGTGACAAACCCCTTCGCCGCATAAGCAACTCCGCTCTTCGACGTATCGAACTCGTAAAAGTTGTTGTAGTTCGTGATGGCTTCGAGCGGGGTCAATTGCTCGTTGACGGCAAATCCTTCTCTGATTGCTGATTCACTGGGCGCTTTCGCGACTTCCGCAATCTTGTCGCCTTCAACGCGCGGAGCTGGTGGCGGATTCAGCCGCCGATAAAGCAGCGTGCTCGCGGTGGCCGTCCCCGCCATGACCGCTGCCTGAATGAATCGCCGCCGGTTCAGGTAAACATCTTTGTCCGTGACTTTGTCTGACTCTTCCGCCATTTTGTACCTTGCCCTTTAGAGTACCTCCATTTGTCGTCAGGTTCGCCAGATCCTTACATCTCGTTCTCCGTGGCAGCCCCGGTGTGGGAACGTCACGATTTCAAGCTTGAGTCTGTGACATGGGAAGGAATAACATCCCGGGGCTCTTCTGTCGCCCGTTAAAAGGACGATTGCGTGGAACAAACCGTAACCGCACCTCCCGACAAAACCGACAACGAACTCGCCGACAAAACAGCATTTCGAAGCAGGCTCCTGCGCTGGGGTGTCGTGTTGTTCGTCGCTGTCGGCATTTTGCTGATCCCAGTGCCCTCCGGGATTACGCCACAATCGTGGCGATTGCTCGCGATCTTCGCAGCAACGATCATGGGTTCAATCGTGCGTCCGATTCCCGGCGCCGCGATGGTCTTGTTAGGCGTCACTGCTTTACCGCTCTTCCGCGTCCTGTCGATCAACGATGCTTTGACGGGTTACGCCGATCCATTCGTTTGGCTCGTGCTGGCAGCTTTCTTCATCTCGCGGGGCATGATCAAGACGGGACTCGGACGGCGCATCGCCTTTCTCTTCATCAAAGCCATTGGCAAACACTCTCTCGGACTCGGTTACGCACTCGCCTCGACCGAAATGGTGCTGGCGACGGTCATTCCATCAACGGGTGCGCGCTCCGGCGGAATAATCTTCCCGATCGCGAAGAGCCTCGCTGAAGCGTACGAGTCGCGCCCCGGCCCGACAGCCAGACGTCTCGGCGCTTTCCTCATGGCCAGCGTTTACCAGTGCAACGTCATCGTCTGTGCGATGTTCCTGACGGGACAGGCGTCGAACCCGATCATCGCCCGTTTCGCTCGCGAAGTCACCTCGATCGACATCACGTACGCTCGCTGGGCCATCGGCGCCATCGTGCCGGGAATTCTGTCACTCCTGCTCGTCCCGTTGGTGCTCTATCGCGTGTTTCCGCCGCAGGTAAAACACACGCCCGCTGCCAGCGAACTGGCATCTGAAGAATTACGCGCCATGGGCCCGATGAGCTGGTCGGAACGCACGATGTTGCTCGTCTTTTTCCTCGTCGCGATTCTTTGGATGACAAACAGGCTGCACGGCATCGACTATGCTGTAGTCGCGCTGCTTGGCATCAGCGTGCTGCTGTTAACGGGCGTCTTGGATTGGGATGACATCATTAGTGAGAAGGCCGCGTGGGGCGTCTTCATCTGGTATGGCGGACTCGTTCGCATGGCCGAAGCACTGGGACAAACAGGAATCACAAAACGATTCGCCGACGCCTCAGCCAGCTTGACCGTTGGGTGGAACTGGTGGCTCGCCCTCGCGCTGCTTCTTTTTATCTACTTTTACGCGCACTACGTGTTCGCCAGCATCACCGCACACGTGACCGCGATGTTTACACCGTTTCTGATCGTCATACTCGCCGCGGGTGCACCGCCATACCTTGCCGTGCTCTCGCTCGCGTACTTCTCGAACCTGGCAGCATCACTGACTCACTACGGCACCACACCAGCACCGATATACTTCGGCGCCGGTTACACATCACAGCGAACCTGGTGGACGCTCGGCCTGATCACGTCGTTGATAACGATCAGCGTCTGGAGTTTAGTTGGATTTACGTGGTGGAAAATTCTCGGACTCTGGTGACAACAACATGGCTGGATATTCCGGAACACCCTTACCCAAGAAACTTGGAATCAAAGAAGGATCTCGCATTGCATTGGTCAATGCGCCGAAAGATTTCGAATCCGCACTCGGCGAACTACCAAACGATGTCGAGTTCATAAAACGTCCGGCCAAATCGCTCGATATCGTTCTCTTCTTCGTCTTGAACGAGCGCGCTTTGCTGCGAGACTTCGCGAGGCTTGCTGTAACACTCAAAGCAAACGGAATGATCTGGATCGCATGGCCTAAGAAGAGCTCAGGCGTAGCCACTGATCTCTCTGAGAACCGTGTGCGAGAGATCGGTTTGCATAAAGGACTGGTTGACGTGAAGGTCTGTGCGATTGATGAGACGTGGTCGGGACTCAAGTTTGTCTATCGTCTGAAAGATCGATCCACACTGAAATAAAGTTATCCACAGATCCTGAGGAAATCTTTGTGGAAATCATAGCCCAGAGTTTTACAAAGCTGTTACAAAGCCCCACTTAGAACACTTTGCACACGCCAGCGGCGCAGGCAAAAAGCGTTATAAATGAACGTCTTAAGCGTTAAGAGATCGATCATGCACACGCGAGCTAAACCACGTGGTCCAATGGTTCAACAGCCGCCCTACATTTGGTAGGACCATCAAAAAGAAGTACGAAGTTGTTGCGCCAAACATTCGGCGAACGGTTTTTCCTATTTCGAATTTCTTAACGAATTCGCGCGTCTCTCGATCGCATTCGCGACAATTCAGACACAAAAAATAATTGCATGATGCGAGTGATGTGATCACGTATCCTCTCATTCAAGAGACGTTTGCGTTTGTAGAAAGTAACCTTGAACGCAAGATGGATCGATATATTTCGAAGTTGGATTTCGTTCGAAACAAATCTGAAAAAGATGTTGCAAAAATAGTGTCGTTCACTATAATGCGATTCCCTCGCTGAACAATTGATTGCCAATTTATAAGTATTGGATCAGCGGCCTGTTGGAAGATCGTTGTAAGGTTAACTAGCTCTCATATTCTCGCAATGTTGCCCGGAAGCCTTCAACGAAGAGAAGTCAGGTAGTAGTACAGGGGCGTGACTGGTGCGGTAGTCGCGCAGGCAATCTACGGCGATTGGCCAGTGGGATCTTCGCCAAAAAAATAAACCTCCAAATCGATGCCTTTGCCGGAGGAATTAAGTGCCGGACGAAGGTGAAGTGTTGTCCGGTTACGGATTGCAAGTTAAGTCTTGATGCCCAGCGGAGTTGTGTAAAATGGCCGACATAGAACTGTCCCCCCAAGTAAAAAATTGCCCTATTTGCTCAAAAGAACTTCCGATATCCGAGTTTGGAATTTGTCGCGCACGTAAAGACGGACGCAATCTGTATTGCAAGAGTTGCATTCGTCAGAAGGTCACTCAAAGCCGTCGTGCTTTGAAGGAATATAAAACCGCTCGCAAGAAATATATCTCCCAACAAGTTGATATGGCGGAGTTGCTTTCGAATGACGCGACCGGCAACGGTCAATACCACGCGAAAGCAATGAGCAAGTTATCTCCAGTCGAGCGCGTGCGTGATGCAATCCGGCGAGGCTCACGAACACAACGTGAGATCGCGCAGGAAACCAAACTCGGGAAAGATGAAATCGGAGACGCGCTCGCAAACCTGTTGCTTTGGACTCACGAGATCAGAACACAAGTCGTCGATAACACTCGTCTCTATTTTCTTAACGAGGCTGAAACTACGACTGTCGACGATGGTCCACGTCTTCCGGCTCGCAAACGCGATGTGCCCAGCTCGTTTAGTTGTTTGCCTGGATTGATGCCTGGCAGGAACCCTGAAGGTGAACCCGAAAAAATCGGAGGCTGGGTGGCAGCCTAGTCTCGGTGTCGAGCATTCGTCATCCACAGATTACACAGATGTCCTAAACAGTCTGCGTAATCTGTGGATGGGCAATGGGTAATCACTTAACTAGTCAGCGAATGCCGCGAGCACCTCACTGGCGTGATCTTCGGGCTTTACCTTCTCGAAGATCTTTTTGATCTTGCCTTTTTCATCGATCAAAAAGGTGGTCCGATGAACACCCATGTACGTTCGTCCCATGAACTTCTTCTCTCCCCAAACGCCGTAAGCCTCTGCGATTGCTTTATCCGTATCGGCTAGCAGTGTGAAGGGGAGGTTGTACTTGGCGACGAACTTCTGGTGCTTCGCTTCGCTGTCTGGTGAAACGCCTAAAACCGCGATACCCTTCTTCTTGAACTGAGAAAAGGAATCACGAAACGAGCAGGCTTCTTTGGTGCAACCTGGCGTGTCGTCTTTCGGATAGAAGTAAAGCACTACCTTCTGTCCGCGAAGATCTTTCAGGCTGACGGTTTCGCCGTTGGCGTCCGTAGTTTTGAATGCCGGTGCGGCAGATCCCTCTTTGAGCATGTTTCGTCCTTTGATGTTGGTCTATGTCTGAATTGTAGAGGATCAGGGTTACTTTCATGAAAGCATCCACAAAAAACAAGCACGGCTATTGGATGGTGAAGCAGGAGCCCGAGACTTACTCATGGGACGACTTCGTCAGAGATGGCGGCACTGACTGGTCCGGCGTGCGAAACTACCAGGCGCGCAACAACCTGCGCTCGATGAAGCCGGGCGACAAAGTGCTTTTCTATCATTCGGGCAAAGGAAAAGAAGTGGTTGGCTTGGCTGAGGTGACGAAAGGAGCTTATCGCGATCCGACTGCGGACGATGAACAGTGGGTGGCAGTCGACCTCAAACCCGTTAAGCCGCTTGCGAACGCCGTTCAGCTCGCGGCGATTCGTTATGACAAGCGTCTCAGTCAACTGCCGCTGATCCGGCAATCGCAACTGTCAGTGATGCCGTTGACGAAGGACGAATTCGACGTGATCGTCTCGATGGGAAGTAGTAAAACGCGGAGACGCTCATCCTGAAAAAATCTTGTCAATCCTGTAAACGACTCACTCGCTTTGCACAAAAATTCCTATCGAACTTCTTCTCTGTGCAACCTCTGTGTTCTCTGTGCCTCTGTGGTTAAGGAATTGTCCGTAAAAACAACCACAGAGACACAGAGAACACAGAGGTTGCACAGAGAAATCAGACTTTCCGGCAAAGCCCGACTCACTCAAACAACAATTTGTCTTCGGCTTTATCGGGCACTGCCGATTCTTTCAACCGCTCGTAAACTTTGAACAACGGTTCGGGCGCGGGAACACGTTTCTCTTCCAGTTCAGCTTTGATCTCGACCGCATTCACCACCGCCTGCCCACGAAAGTGATTGTTCGTTACGACATACGTCTCACGAGTTTGCTTCGCCACTTCCTTGATTCGAGTGAGCCACGGATCGAGCTCGTCAATCGAATACAAATAGTTGTAACGCTCATCACGCGGCGCCTTTTCACGAAACCAGTCTTTATAGTTCCTGCCGTGCAGCCGCACATAACCGACCGGCGACGTCGTCAACGCCTGTGGACGAATCGATTTCTTAAACACAGGCTGATCGATGTTGCAGATCCCAACCCCACGTTCCTCGATCCATTCGTAAACTTCCGGCGTGTTCCACGACGTGTGCCTAACTTCAAGCACGAGCGTATAATCTGAAAACTTGTCCAACAGTTGGGCGAGATAAACACGATCTTCAGGAGTGTTTTTGAACGACCACGGAAACTGGAGCAGCACCGCCCCGAGCTTCCCGGCCTTCGCGAGCACGTCCATTCCCTGCCGGTACTCCTGCTCGTCTTTCTTCGTTGCCTTGCCGCGCTCGTGCGTGAATAGCCGGTGCAATTTCGCGGTGAAGACGAAATGCTTGTTCGCGGCGACGCGCGTCGCCCACGATTTAGTCGTTGTCGGCGCCGGCGGACGGTAGAAACTGCTGTTGATCTCGATCGTGTCGAAAAACCGCGCGAGATATTCGAGCGGATCAAACGACTTTCCCGGCTTCTGCGGGTACACCACGCCTTCCCAGTCCTTATAAGACCAGCCGGCCGGACCAACGCGGATGATTCGTTTCGGCATTCAGTTAGGCCGTGGTGGTTGATAGAGGTCAGGAATACCAGCGACAACGTTGGCTGGCACTGGTTTCAGTTTCAACTGCTCCGTCAAAAAGGCGATGCGGTCGCGTCTCGCCTCCGCATTCAACGCATGCGGCGCGTCGTAGAGTTTGAAGCGCTTCGGCTCGCTCACGATCTTCTCGTACTCGCGCGCGACGTCCGGCGTCATAAAATCTTCCTGCGTCGCATACTGAAGAAAAACTACTGCGGGCGCCGCGTGCGACACATACTTGCCCTGGTCAAGGTAAGCGTGGCTCGCCATGAACGCATCGAATTTCTCCGGTCCGACCTGCTGCCGAAATTTCTCGTAGCCACCCGTTTTGTAACCGACTTCGTCTGAAATCGCCCCGGCCATCAGCACAAACGCCTTAAACCGGCGGTCGACACCGCTCAGAATCGCGCCGATTGAAGCGTTGTAACTATGACCGACATAAGCCAGACGTTTTGGATCGACGTCTTTCCGCGCCAACAACAGATCAGCACCGCGTCGCATGTCGATCACCTGCTGCACCTCTTCGGCTGACCTTTTCTCGCTTAACGGCGTGGTATCGGCGAGGTATCCTGGTCGAGCAATCGGACCGTCAGTCAGCAGCGAAACAACTCCGGCAGATGCAAGCGCGACGGCTTCATCAAGAAACTGTTTGCGATTGCGCATCTCGGAGTTGCTCCAATACCAATGCCCCCAGATGATCGCGGCGAACGGGCCTTTGCCTGTTGCGGGGACGACGAGATATGCAGGCACAACACCGCCCTTCGGACTCGCGTAAGTAATGTCATAGATCGTGGCGTCGCCACGCTTTTGCGTCCCGACAGTCTTCAACTCGAGCGGCGCCTTCGCGTCGTAATCGAAGTGACGGGCGAGCTCAGGATCTTGGGAAATTGTTGGTGAACTACAGAGGAAGCAAATGCTGAGCGTCAGCTTAACGAGTAGAAGTGGAAACGTCATAGTCAACCTCATGCGAAGGTAAAGTCTGGACTGGGGTACAGATACGTTATAACCATGACTTGGGTGAAGGCAATGGTCAATCGCTTTGCCGGGCCGCACTGATCGTCTTACTATCAGCTCACGAGTTATCGAGACTTTCTGAGCTTTTTGTGTTTCTTGTGGCTAAAATCAGCAATGAACAGAGTGTGATCGAGTTTGAGCAAACGATGAAAGGAGGTGATCCGATGCGTCTGACTGAGATGGTGGCGTGTTCTGGTTGAGCGGCGAAGCTTAGCCCGAGCTTACTCGCTCAGGTTCTGAGCGGGCTACCGAAACAGCCTCATGACCCTAACCTGATTGTCGGCTTCGAGACGGCCGACGACGCGGGTGTATACCGCCTCCGTGACGATCTCGCGCTCGTGCAAACACTCGATTTCTTCACTCCGATTGTTGACGATCCGTATGACTACGGCCGTATCGCCGCGCTCAACTCGATCAACGACGTTTGGGCCATGGCTGGGACGCCGATCACCGCGATGGCGATCACGTGTTTTCCGAAGAAAGGCGTCGATCCTGCAATTCTCGGCGAGATCATGCGTGGCGGGTTGGAGACGATAAACAAATATGGTGTGACGTTGATTGGCGGACACAGCGTCGACAACGAGCAGATCATGTTTGGCTACTCGGTCACGGGCGTTATCGATCCGAACAAAGTGGCGACGAATTCGGGCGCCCGACCGGGCGACGTGATCATCCTGACCAAGCCGATCGGAACTGGCGTTATTTCCACCGGGATCAAAAAAGGGCGCGCGAGTGATTCGGTCGTTGCGGGTTCAGTCGAGACGATGCTGACGCCGGGCAAGTATGCAGCCGAAGCGATGCGCGAGTTTGGCGTGAAGGCGGCGACTGACGTGACGGGCTTCGCGCTTCTGGGTCATGCGTGGGAGATGGCTTGCGCGAGCAAGGTCACCATCGAGATTGATGCCAGCGCGGTCCCATTACTCGAAGGCGCGCTGGAACTGGCGTCGCAGGGAATGTTGACGAGTGGAGACAAAACTAACCGCGAGTATGTCGGTCCGGACATCGCGATCTCTGAATCCGTCGATCAGAATTTGGTCAAGTTACTGTTTGACCCGCAAACAGCAGGCGGCATGTTGATCGCGATCGGTGAAGATAAGGCCGAACCTCTTCTCAAGTCGCTCACCAAGCACTATCCAAAGGCGCGCATCATCGGACGCGTGTTTGCTCGCGGCCCCCACGCCATCGTCGTGAACCCGATCTCTTGATTTAAATCTTCTCTGCGGCTCTCAGCGTAATCTCGGCGCCCTCTGCGTTTGAGTTGCCGTTTAACGCAGAGAACACTGAGACACGCCGAGGACGCAGAGTAAATCGGACTCTCTCTTTGTGCCTCTTTGTGGCTAAAGCCTGCACCGAGTATTATTGCCACCAAACAATCATGGCATCGACAATCCGCGAGATCTCAAAGTCGGATACCGTCTCCATAGCGGAGCTTTACAAACAAGTGCGCGCGCGCACGATGCAGATCGTGGCGCCGCTCGAGATCGAAGACTACGTCATCCAAACAGCGGAATTCATGAGCCCGCCGCGCTGGCACATCGGCCACACGTCGTGGTTTTTCGAAACAGTGTTGCAGGCGCACAAGCCCGGATATCAAGTCTATTCAGAAGATTTTCTCTTCTACTTCAACTCCTACTACGAAG
>DATNDM010000077.1:0-8525 GCA_035553235.1 Pyrinomonadaceae bacterium
CTTTTAGGATTGCCTTGTCGTTCGGGGCTTGAGCCAGAACTTGAACGGTTAGAATCGTCGAAAACCCGAGAAGAATGAGAGAGCGAAGGCTGTACCTGCAGTTCATGACAACGACCTTTTCTACTTTGGACTGTACGAAAATGAAATCCGATTTCATTTTCAGACCGGGGGCAGGATAATACATTGGTCTGAGGAATGACAAGGGTGAGGTTGTTACTTTTCTGTTTTGATGAAGGCCGCGAGCAGCGGAATCGTGAGTTCGTGATGACCCGTGATCGAATAGCCTTTCCCGCCGCCGTGTTCTGTCGGGCGCCGCACCACGTTAGTCAACGGGCGATAAGACTGGATAAAGTCGAAGTTGGCCGTCGTGATGTCTGAAAGCGAATGGCCCAAATTACGGACGACCGTCACGCATTTCAGAAAGACTTCGGGCAGGACGACTGCTGACCCCACGTTGAGATAAACGCCACCGCCGTCCATTCGCCGCACGAGTTCCGCCAGACAGCGAAAATCGGTGTGCGTGGTCGCGCCTAATGCGGCGCCGTCAAAGCTTGGATGGAAGTGTGCGATGTCGCCGCCGATGGTGATGTGGGCGGTGAAGGGAACTTTTGATTCGTAGGCGGCACAGAGAAGAGAGCAGTCACGATGTCTGGGATTGCGCGCGAGTAAAGCGCGACCGACGGCCTCACCGAGTCCAATCTGATCTCTTGCGCCGTCACGTGCCGCGGTGTTCAGCAGTTGGCCCGTTTCTTCCGCACCGCCGAACACGCCTTCTGAAAGCGTTGCGTCGACGTCTTCGGACGTTGAGCCCACCATCGCAATCTCCGCATCATGGACCAGCACGGATCCATTTGCCGCAATCCCGCTGACGAACCCGTGGCTTATCAGATCGATGATGACCGGCGCGAGGCCCGTCTTGATCACGTGCCCACCGATTCCCCAAATGATCGGCTTCTGCAACTCCCGCGCACGACGAATCCGCTCACCAAGCTCACGAAAAGATCGCACCGCGAGGACGTTTGGAAGCGTATCCAGAAACTCCTTGAGTGAGGAATTACTACTGCTGGGCTTCGCAAACTCGTGCAGGTTGACTTTGCTGGGCCGCGAGGCAAGCGGATAGGTCTTTACCTTGTCGAGCTCGAGTGGTTTCAGATCGTCGTAAATAGAGGGCATAGCGCACGGATTCTAACACCGTGATCACAAACAGGCACAAAACGGATCACAAAAGGCACACAAACAGAAAATCAGTCTTTGTACTTTGTGCCTTGTGTGGGCTTCGTTTGTGCTGTTTGTGGCTAATGACCGTTCAGGAGTGGGCGCAGGACGTGGCCGGTGTGGGAGCGGCGTGAGCGTGCGACTTCTTCGGGTGTGCCTGCGGCGACAACGCGCCCGCCGTGTTCGCCGCCTTCTGGGCCAAGATCGATGATGTAGTCGGCTGACTTGATCACGTCGAGGTTGTGCTCGATAACCAAAACGGTATTGCCCAATGAGACGAGACGCTGGAGCACGTCGAGCAGTTTGTGAACGTCGGCGAAATGCAGTCCCGTCGTTGGTTCGTCGAGGATATAGATGGTCCGGCCAGTTGCGCGTTTCGAGAGCTCTTTCGCGAGCTTGATGCGCTGCGCTTCGCCTCCGGAGAGGGTGGTAGCTGATTGGCCCAGCTTGATGTAACCGAGTCCGACGTCCAGTAGGGTCTGGAGTTTCTGATTGATCTGCGGAATGTTTTCGAGCAGCGGCAATGCTTCTTCGACCGTCGTGTCGAGCAGGTCAGCGATTGACTTGCCCTTATACTTCACCGCCATCGTTTCGCGGTTGTAGCGCGCGCCGCGACACACATCACACAGCACGTAAACATCCGGCAGGAAGTTCATCTCGATACGCTTCATGCCATCGCCTTCACACGCCTCGCAACGTCCGCCTTTCACGTTGAAGGAGAACCGGCCGGGTTTGTAGCCGCGCTCGCGCGACTCAGGCAACATCGCATAGAGCTCGCGCAAAGGCGTGAACAGACCGGTGTAGGTGGCCGGATTCGATCGCGGCGTGCGGCCAATGGGCGACTGGTCGATCTCGATTACTTTGTCGACATGTTCGAGGCCCTCGATTGCTTTGTATGGCCCAGGTTCGGTCGTCGACCCGTAGAGATGCTGCGCGAGTGCGTAATAAAGAATGTCTTCGACGAGCGTGGACTTGCCCGAACCTGAAACACCTGTGACGACAGTCAACAATCCGAGCGGAAACGAAACGTCGATCTCTTTCAGGTTATTCGCGTACGCGCCTGTGATTGTCAGGTACTTCCCATTCGGCGCTCTTCGTTCTGTCGGCACTTCGATCTTGCGCGCGCCGCGAATGTACAGTCCCGTGATCGAATCTGGATTCTCAGCGACGTCGGACGCGGTGCCGACCGCGACCACCTTGCCGCCATGCGCGCCCGCGCCTGGACCAAGATCGACGACATAATCAGCGCGCCTGATCGTCTCCTCATCGTGTTCGACCACGAGAACCGTGTTTCCCAAATCCCGAAGTGTCGACAGCGTCTCGAGCAGCTTCTGATTGTCACGCGGGTGCAGACCAATTGAAGGTTCGTCGAGCACGTAAAGCACACCGCGCAATTGCGAACCAATCTGCGTTGCGAGTCGAATACGTTGGCCTTCGCCGCCCGACAGTGTTGACGACGATCGATCGAGCGTTAGATACCCCAAACCGACTGTCTTCAAAAAGCTCAGCCGGCTGATGATCTCGCGCAGTATCGCGCCGGCAATCTGTTCTTCACGCGCGTTGAGCTGCACCTCGCCAAACGCTTCCACAGCATCGTCGATCGGCAGCGACGTGTACTCCGCAATACCACGCCCGCCAACCTGCACGGAGAGCGAGTCTGATCGCAAACGCCGTCCACCGCATTCGCTACACACAGTCGGCGAAACCATCGCCTCGAGTGCGACTCTGACCTTTTCGGAAGGCGCTTCGTCCAATCGGTCCTTCAGCCACGGCAGCGCGCCTTTCCACTCGTTCTGATAGGTATAAAGCCCCTGCGTAAACGTCAGTCTGCCGTTGACGCCGTTCAGAAATCCCTCACGCACTTCCTTCGGCAACTCTTCATACGTGCTCTTCGGATCGGCTTTGAAGTGTTTGCAGACGGCGAGCAACGCGCTGCGCAGATAAGCCGAGCCTTGCTTATCAGCCGTGCCCATGAAGCCGAGCCGCTCGGGCGTCTGCCACGCCTCGGGAATCAGCTTTAGCGAGTCGATCTCCATGACCGTTCCCAACCCGTGACAACGCTTGCACGCGCCGTAAGCTGAGTTGAACGAGAACGAGCGCGGCTCGAGCGGCGGCACGTTGATGCCGCAATTCACACACGCCATCCGTTCGGAGTAGAGCTTCTCTTCGCCGTCCACGATCGAGATGAGAACTGCGCCGCCAGTCAGCTTCAATGCAGTGCGAATCGAATCGGTCAGTCGCTCGCGAATGCCTGACTTGATTAACAGTCGATCCACGACCGCTTCAATCGTGTGATTTCTTCGTTTGTCGAGACGAATTTCTTCGTCGAGCGACAGCAGTTCACCATCGACGCGCGCGCGAATGAATCCCTCTTTCGCGAGTTTCTCGAGTTCTTTTTTGAACTCGCCTTTGCGGCCGCGAACGATCGGCGCGAGCACCATCACACGCTCGCCTTCGGGCAGACCCAGTACGTTCTGCACGATCTGGTCGACGCTCTGGCGCGTGATCGCAGCGCCGCAGATGTGACAATGCGGTATGCCGACTGACGAAAACAGCAGTCGCATGTAGTCGTAGATCTCCGTCACCGTCCCGACCGTCGATCGTGGACTACGCGAAACGGTTTTTTGTTCAATGGAAATGGCGGGCGAGAGTCCGTCGACCGAGTCGACGTCCGGTTTTTCGAGTTGATCGAGAAACTGCCGCGCGTAAGCGGAGAGCGATTCGACGTAGCGGCGCTGTCCTTCGGCGTAAATCGTATCGAACGCGAGCGAGGATTTGCCTGAGCCGGACAGGCCAGTGATCACGGTGAAGCGATCGCGCGGGATGTCGACGTTGATGTTCTTGAGGTTGTGCTGGCGCGCGCCCCTAACACTGATGCGATCAATGGCCATAGCGAAAACCAGCCATTCTAGCGGACTGATTTTCGCCGGGCAAGCCATCCACAGATTACACGGAATTGCTCTGTGAAATCTGCGTAATCTGTGGATTAGAAGTTGACGCGCATTCCGATTTCCATGCGCCGCGGCGACTGTGCGGAGGTAGCGTGGCCAAAGAACGGCGAAGTCTGGACACCGGAAAACGTCCCCAGGTTCGCGTGATTCAGCAGATTGAACGCCTGCGCGTAAAGCTCAAAGCGATACTTCTTGTTCGAAGCTCCCGGCATGGAAGGTGGCGCAGCGCCATCGCCGCCGCCCACGCGAATCATCCTGATTTGCGGTCCGCCAGCCTGCTGTTGTTCCGGTCCAAAACTCTTGCCCCAGCTCAGCCGCGACCCGATTTCCCAACGAGAAGCACCACGCGCGCTGTTGCGTCCAACGCCGAACGGCCGATCGTTGATGACAGTGTCGCCGTTGTTGTCAAAGCCAGTCGTGATGTTGTAAGGCAGTGCCGAAGTCGCCTGGAAAATCGTGGAGATGGTGAAGTCCATCGGCAGTCGCTTGCTGACAAACCCGGAGATAAGATGGCGGATATCGCCTGCCGCCGGTCCACGATCCGCGCGCAGGTCGAAATTGTTTGACGGCAAACTAAACGGGCTGTCAGCCTCGTTGGTGTTCTTCATGGCCAGGTAGCTGACGTTCCAGAACAGCCCGTTGCCCGTAAACCTTGCCGGCCCGACGCCAACCATCAGCCGATGACTCCCTTGATACGCCGACGATTCGATATTCGTGATGTTGCCGACCGTCGGATCGGGACGCCCGAGACCCGGCACGGGTGCGTTGAGATTGCGACCGTGCAGCAAATGCACACCACGTTGGTACTGATAATTCGTCGTCAGTCGAAACAGCTTGAACGGCTGCGTCTCGACACCGATCGAGCTTTGAATAATGTAAGGAATCTGTAAATCGGGATCGGTCTGGATGCGGCTGGGCGGCGGCAGCGTCTGGACACCGCCGCTAAACGGATTCGGAAAACTCGGATTCGCGACCACGAGATCTCTCTGGCGCTGCCCATCAACACGCAGAGTCTGCTCGTAAACCTGCGCCGCGAACCAGTCGTAAAAAATTCCCGTTCCACCGCGCACCGTGATCGAGCCATTCTTCTTCGGCGACCACACAAAACCGAGCCGCGGCGCGACATTGAATTTGCCCGGCACGTGATTTTGAAACTCATGACGCACGCCGTAGCTGACCGTCAGGTTCTTCCGCACGCGAAAGTCATCCTGAACGTACCAGCCGAATTGATACTGCCGGTACTTCACCGTCGGATCGCCAATGCGTTGCGTGAACTGTGTCGGCAGTCCTGATTCAAAAGCGTCGAGATCGGCGAACTGGAAAGTCCCGAACGGATTCGTCCGTTCGTTGCTGCGATAACCGCCCGCTTCGAGCTGGCCACCGAAACGAAGACCATGTTTCTCGAGCGCGTAATCGACGTTGTCGGCGAGTTCGACATCGAGCTGCCTGCGACCGCCGCTTCGCTGCGCACTACCATCGTTGAACGCGCCCGGCACGAGAATCGTCCGGCCGAGGCTCACCGACCGCGCTTCCGTCATGGTCCAACGCGCCTGCAAACGCGTTTCATTCAAAAACTTCTTTCCGAACGTGCCGGAATCGGCGGCGCGTGCGATGTATTCAGTCTGATCCTGCGAATAGCCACGCGACGGCAGATCAAAATCACCGACGCCGAGATTGTCCTGAACTCCGGCGTTGCGTTGAAACTGCAAACGCGCGGTGTGTGTTTTGCTCAAGACGTGCTCGACACGGGCGTCGAGATTCAGGCGTCTCGACGGACGATACGCGAGATCAGAGACTGTGCCGCTCGGTGTCGTTGCGAAAATCGGCCGCGCGTCGAAGAACAGGGAGCCATCTGCGTTGAGAAAGAGTGACGTGTGGTTTTTCCAGAGTGGTCCATCGAGCGAAAGACCGAAGCGACGTTGCTGTTCCGGACCACGAAACGGAGCGAACACCTGCCGAGCGTTCATCGACTCGTCGCGAAAGCCGAAGTTGAACGAACCGTGCCACGAGTTAATGCCCGGTTTGGTAGTGACGTCGACGAAACCAAAACCTGCATCATGGTTTTCCGCGGCGTACGGATTCATGCGAAAACGAATCTCGCGAATCTGCGATTTCGGCGGGAGCTTGCCGCCGCGAAAACCGTTGACGCGAATCTGCGCGCCCGGTCCGGCGAGTTGGTTGATGGCGTTTTCAAACTCTTCCGGATCGTCAGGGAGTTGTGCGATCTGTTCCGCAGTCAGAACGTTGCTGAACGCTGCGCCGTTTGGATTCGTATTTCGTACCTGCGCTTCTTCTTCGACGTCGACGTCGACTTTGATCACGTCGATCTCGAGTGAGATTTCCTTGCGCTGCTGACCCGCTGCGAGATCGAGATCCATGTCCTGGGCCTTGAAGCCAGGTGCTTCCACATGAACCTGATAATGGCCCACAGGCACTTTATTGAAGCGTGCTTCGCCGCGCTGGTTCGTCGCGCTGAGCGACTGAGATTTCCCGTTACGAATCAACTGCACCTGCGCCTTGTTAACCAGCGCGCCCGTCGGATCCTTCACAACGACTTCAAGGCTCGCTTGTGTTGTCTGCGCCAAACAAGGCCCGGCGATTAACAGCAGCGCGATAAACACACTTAGCGCCCGTGTATGGAGAGACTCAACTCGCATCTTTTTGTGTGCCTTTTGTGGACCGGCTCAGTGCTTCTCGAAATGATCAGCCTTGAACTGCGGATTTAGTTGATACTTCGAAATCTCAAACTCTTCCGAGACTTCGTTCTCAGTCAGAAACGTCAACTTGTGCGGCAGCATCACGCCGCCGACTTTCCTGTGATCCGTGAGCCGGATATAGAAATCGACTTCTTCCGGCGCGGCGGGCGCTTCGTCAGACAGTTTCTTCTCGGCGTCTGCACGGGCCTTGTTGAGGTCTTCGGGTTTAGAGTTCCCCGTCTGGCGTGTCATCGTCATAATGCGCGGCTTTGGTCCACGATAGCTCAACAGCAGCGGCATGTGGCTCTTCTTATCGAAAAACGCCCGCATGGCGAATTTGTCTGGACCGGTAATATCGATCACGTCGGCTTGAATGTCTTCTACGTCCGACTCGCCGGCATATTTATATTCAACTGCGAGTGACGGCGGCGGCGTCAGCATGATGGCAAGCAAATACCGCGTAAACTCCGCGTTGTAGATCCTCCGCAGCATCGCTTCCATCTGCTCGGGAGCTATGTCCTTACCGCCTGGACCAGCGATGCGGAAAACCATGCCGCCACCGCCGCTGTTTCCACTCCACGCTTTGTCGCCGTTCAGCGCGTGCGTATTTATCATCGAGGTGCTTAGTCCACCTGCGTTCATCGCGTCTTCGACGAGATATTGGTTCGGAAGCTGGATGCTGATCTCGCGATCACCGCCCATCTGGCGATCACCGAGAGTGCGGCTGTACTTCCCCTTGATCTCGAGGCCCTGAATTTTTTGCAGCTGGTCCTCGCCGCCAATGGCCTGGCGCGCTTGTTTAAGAATTTCCTGCGCACGCGCGTCGTCGTTGGCGAGCGTCGCGGGGGCGATTAAGAGAACGAGCGTGAATAGGGATAGAAGTTTCATGTTCAGTATTCACATGACATCATAAAAAAGTTCCACAAACAGCGGGGACCAGCCGCCCTTCCTGATTTACTCTCGTCGGAGACTCTTGTCGGAGATTCCGCAAAAGAAGACGGTGTCTCGAATTGATTGATTTCTCGGCGTACTCAGCGTATCTCAATGTTCTCTGCGTTAAACTGCAACCCAAACGAGGGGGACCGCAGAGATACGCCGAGAACCGCAGAGACGATTTCAAATTAAGACATCACTCAAACAACAAGTCCGGAAGGGCGGCTTGCCGCCGCTGTTTGCTGCATTGACAGTGTCGGAAATCTCAGTACATTAGCTTCGTGAATCTTCCCAACACGCTGACTCTCCTGCGCATCTTCCTCGTGCCGCTGCTCGTGGTCGTGTTGCTGACGCCGTTTTCTGAAAACTGGCTGGGAGTGCCGCGACACTTGCTCGGCGTCGTGATGTTTTTAGGTGCTGCGGTGACGGACTACTTCGATGGTCACATCGCGCGCAGTCGTGGGCAGGTCACACGTCTCGGGCAACTGCTCGATCCAATTGCCGACAAACTACTCATTTCCGCGGCGCTGATCTCGCTGGTCGAGAATCAACTCGCGCCCGCGTGGGCTGTCGTGATCATCATCGGTCGGGAGTTTGCTGTGACGGGTTTGCGTTCGCTGGCGGCGATCGAGGGAGTGGTGATTGCAGCGTCGAAGATGGGGAAGTTCAAGATGCTTGCGCAGGTGATCACGGTCGCGCTACTGATCGCGTCGAGCGTAGCCGGAAAGCC
>DATNDM010000078.1:0-3161 GCA_035553235.1 Pyrinomonadaceae bacterium
TACCAGACGGCCGTCTGCGGCAGAGGAGCAGTCTACGAACACTTCATTCAACCCACACTCGAGATCGTTTTGCAGGCCGCCGAATGGCTCGAAAGATTCCCCACACTACGCCGCATGTTAAAGGAACGCATTAACTGATAGGACTACACGCTCGGTTTTCTCGATGACAACTCCAATACACGAAATTGCTTCCGACAGCCACACCTACATCAACCAACTTTCAAACCATGTCGGTGCTGAAGTAGTCCTTAAAGGATGGCTTTACAACATGCGGTCGAGCGGGAAGATCGCGTTTCCGCAACTGCGCGACGGCACGGGCGTGGTGCAGTGCGTCGTTTTGAAGAACGCGATTTCGCCAGAGCTTTGGGAACAACTGAAAGGACTAGGGCAGGAGTCGGCCCTCGTGATCAAGGGCACTGTGCGCGCTGACAGCCGTGCGCCGGGTGGCTTCGAGATCGACGTGATCGAGGCTGAAGTGCTGCAAGAGGTCCATGATTATCCGATTACGCCGAAGGAGCACGGCACCGAGTTTTTGATGGATCACCGGCACCTTTGGCTGCGCTCGCGACGTCAGCATGCGGTGTTGAAAGTTCGTCACACGGTCGTAAAAGCTGTGCGGGATTTTCTCGACAACGACGGCTTCACGCTGATGGATGCGCCGATCTTTACGCCTGCGGCTTGTGAAGGAACGACGACGCTCTTTGAAGTCGATTACTTCGATGGTGAGAAGGCGTATCTGACGCAATCCGGGCAGCTTTATAACGAAGCGACAGCGGCGGCTTTCGGTAAAGTTTACTGTTTTGGTCCGACGTTCCGCGCGGAGAAGTCGAAGACGCGCAGACACCTGACCGAATTCTGGATGGTCGAGCCGGAGATGGCGTATGCGACGCTCGAAGACGTGATGAGCTTGTCAGAGCGGATGCTGTCGTACATCGCGGCGCGCGTGCTCGAAACGCGAAGTGAAGAGTTGAAGGTGTTGGAGCGCGACACGTCGAAACTCGAGACGATCGTGCCGCCGTTTCCGCGTATTCATTACGATGAGGCGGTGAAGATCCTGCGCGAGGGATTTGAAAAGGGCGCGATGGAGACGAACTTTGAGTGGGGTGGTGACTTCGGATCGCCCGATGAAACGTACATCTCGAGCCAGTTTGAGAAGCCGGTGATGGTGCATCATTATCCGGCCGAGGTGAAGGCGTTTTACATGGCGCGCGATCCGCAGCGGCCTGAGCTTGCGCTTGGTGTTGACGTGCTCGCTCCGGAAGGTTATGGCGAAGTGATTGGTGGTGGTCAGCGTGCGACGTCGCTCGAGTTTTTGAAAGAGCAGATTGCGTTACATCAACTGCCGCAGGAATCGTTTGAGTGGTACCTGGATCTGCGCCGGTACGGCAGCGTCCCGCATGGTGGTTTTGGCATGGGGATTGAGCGTTGCACGGCGTGGATGTGTGGCATCGAGCACATTCGCGAGACGATACCGTTTCCGAGAATGCTGTATCGGATTAGGCCGTAACCACCGATTAAACGGATTGGGAGTTTGCAGTTATGACTTGTCCGAAGTGTGGAGCGCAGTTACTTGAAGGTTCGACGTTTTGCGGGGCGTGTGGTCAGCGGCTGACGCCCGCGCAAACACAGGCGACTAATTTCGGAGGTGCTCCCGGCGGGATTCAGATCGATGAAGATTCGCGTGGGCGCGGGCGTGGCTACGATTATGAAGTGTTGCATCAACCGTCGTTTTCGCTTGCCGTCCTGCACCTGCAGGCCGAACAATCGATCCAGGCCGAATCGGGCGCGATGGTTTCGATGTCGGCTAACATTGAACTTCAATCACAAATGAAGGGCGGGCTGCTCGGCGCGATCAAACGCGCGGCCGGTGGTGAGTCGGCTTTCATCTCGACGTTTACCGCGCGTGGTGGACCAGGTGAAGTGACACTCGCGCCCGGCGCTCCCGGCGATATCGCAGCGATTGAACTCACGGGTCAGCCGTTCTTCGTGCAATCAAGTTCTTATCTTGCCGGCGATGCGAGTCTGACGGTCGACACGAAGTGGGGCGGCGCTAAATCGTTCTTCGCTGGCGAAGGATTGTTCGTGTTGATGGTCCAGGGACAAGGGCTGCTGCTTGTTTCTTCCTTCGGCGCGATTCATCGCAAGCGATTGCAACCCGGTGAACGATACGTGGTCGATACGGGACATCTCGTCGCGTGGGAAGGAACGACGCAGTACACGCTGCGCAAAGCGGCGTCGGGATTTTTCCGCAGCATGATGAGCGGTGAAGGCATCGTGGCGGAGTTTAGCGGGCCGGGTGAGTTGTTGATTCAGACGCGAAACCTCGCGGCGCTCGCGGGCTTGTTGAAGCCGTTCTTCCCAACTCAGGGCAGCAGCGGTGGTGGCGGATTCAACATAAATTTAGGTAGCTGATTTTCACGGGAGTTGTTAGATAGGATTTACAAGATTTTCCAAGATTTACATGTTAGTCCTGAAGAATCTTGTAAATCCTGTCTATCACTGATCTGAATGTCAACGGAAGCAAATAGATTATTAAGCATCCTTGGCGTGCCGCTTGGCTACGGCGCGAGCATGGCGGGTGTCGATATGGGCCCCGCCGCATTGCGTGTCGCACGCATCACGCAGCGCATCGCGCGTCTCGGTTACTCGGTTCACGATCTCGGTGACATGCGTCTCGAACGACCTCAGACAGTTCCTGAAGTTGATGAGAAACTCAAATACGTCCGTGAAATCAGCAACGCCTGCGAACAGTTAGCCGCTGAAGTTGAAGGGATACTTAACGCCGGTCAACTGCCCTTAATTCTTGGCGGCGATCACTCGATCGCCATCGGCTCGTTCGCGGGTGCAACCTCAAACTACAAAAAACAAAACGAAACGCTCGGCCTGATCTGGTTCGACGCGCACGCGGACATGAACACACCCGAAACCACACCTTCAGGCAACATTCACGGCATGCCACTCGCCACGCTGCTCGGCTATGGCACACCCGAACTCACGAACGTCGCCGGCTTCGCACCCAAACTCGATCCACGACTGTGCGCACACGTCGGCGCACGCGACATCGATCCCGGTGAACGAGAACTGATCAAGAAACTCGGGATGCGCTTTTTCACGATGCGCGAGATCGACGAACGCGGTATGAAAGCCGTCATGGACGATGC
>DATNDM010000079.1:0-8267 GCA_035553235.1 Pyrinomonadaceae bacterium
AACTGTGATCGACGTCCCGCTGCCCACGGGTTCAAAACGTTGCTCCTCGAGCACGCGCAAGACTTTCGCCTGGACCTTCGGACTCATGTCGCCGACTTCGTCGAGAAAAATCGTCGAGCCGTCCGCAACTTCAAACTTCCCTTTCTTCGCCGCGGTCGCGCCGGTTAACGCTCCCTTCACATGGCCGAACAGTTCCGATTCGATCAGCTCTTCCGGAATTGCTGCTGAATTGACTTCGATAAACGGCGCGGCGGCGCGACGCGACTCCGCGTGGATCGCGTGCGCGACGAGTTCTTTGCCGGTTCCCGACTCGCCGTAAATCAAGATACGGCCGTCGGTCGGGGCGACGATTGAGATCTGCTTCCGCAACGCGCGCATCGCGACTGACTCGCCGACCATCGTGTACTTCTTCGCGAGTGCGGCGGCCATGTCGGCATTGATCAGTTCGAGTTTTTGCTGGCGGAGCGCGTTGCGAACGGTGAGTACGGTTTTCTCGATCGAGAGTGGTTTCTCGATGAAGTCAAAAGCGCCGAGTTTCGTGGCGCGCACGGCGGTTTCGATGTTGCCGTGACCGGAGATGATCACGACAGCGGCGTCGGAACCCGCTTCGCGAAGTTGTTTCAGAGTTTCGAGACCGTCGATGCCGGGCAGCCAGACGTCGAGCAGGATGCAGCCATACGCGCGGCGGCCAAGCGCTTTCAGACACTCTTCACCGGTGGCGACGGCATCGGCAGCGAAGCCTTCGTCTTCCATCACCGCGCGCAGCGTGTCGCGAATGCCGCGCTCGTCGTCAACAATAAGGATTGAGTCCATTACGAGTTTTATCCACAGCTTACGGAGACTTTGTATTTAGCTCTGCGTAATCTGTAGCTGGCTTTGGTGCTTCTCCTGGCAATTCAATCACAAACTTCGCGCCGTGCGGAACGTTACGTTCGGCGTGAATGTGACCGCCGTGCTCCATGATTATTCGTTGCACGATCGCGAGCCCGAGGCCGGTGCCACTATCGCGTCGCGAAAAATAAGGTTCGAACAAACGACGAAAGTCTGACGGCTGGATTCCGTGTCCTGTATCGGCAACTTCCGCGCGCAGCAGGCTTCGTTCGGTATCGTGACTGGTCGTAACAGTGAGCTGCTTTTCACCATCAATCAAAGCGACCGCATGCACAGCATTGTCGATCAGGTTTACAAACACGCGCTTCATCTGTTCGACGTCGAGCATCGACGACGGCAACTCCGGATCGAGTTGCAGCGTCATCGCCACGCCATCCAGACGATCGACAAACAAACCCGCTGCCTGCGTCACGACGTCATTCAGGTTCGCCAGCTCAAGTCGCGTCGCCGGCAAACGCGCGAAACGCGAAAACTCATCGACCATCGCCTTCAAACTCGCGACTTCGCGCGTGATCGTCTCCGTGCATTCGCTGATCACGGCAGCGACGCGATTGTCGTCGAGATGCTCCGCCACTCCGTTGCCGTTCGGAACAGATCGCCGGTAGCTCTTCGCGATCCGCTCGGCTGAAAGCTGGATCGGCGTCAGCGGGTTCTTGATTTCGTGGGCCATGCGGCGCGCGACTTCGCTCCAGGCCGCGGCTCTCTGCGCTGCCAGCAACTCGGAAAGATCCTCGATCACGAGAACTACCCCGCGTCGTGGCCCTTTCGAATCGCGCAATGCGGTCGCCGTCATCGAAACCGGCAATGGCCCGTTGCCGTTCGCACTGCCGCTGTCCAACTGCGTTTGCTCCGACGCGTGACCGATGCGGCGCGCGCGTCGCAGCAAACGCTCGACGACCAGCCAGTCTTCACTACCAATCAAACTGCTCAGCTTCGGACTCTCTTCAGATCTTTCGCGCAACGCGAACATGCGCGCCGCCGCGGTATTCAACGTCGTCACGCAATCGTTTTCATCGATCGAAACGACGCCCGTCGACAACGACTGAAGCACCGTCTCGATGTAGTTGCGCCGCTCCCGCAACGCCATGTTCGTATCTCGCAACTCCGCCGCGCCGGCTTCGATGCGGCTGCGGTTCTCCTCGAGCTGCGCCGTCATTTGATTGAACGACTCGGCCAGCATTGCCAGCTCATCGTCGGCGATACTCGTCGTAATGCGATGCGCGAGATTGCCGCGCGCGACCTCTTTCGAAGCTTCGGCGAGTGCCTTAATCGGTGTGGCGATGCCGCGCGCGAGATAAGTCGCGACCCAGCTCACGACGAACAGCAGCATCAACGTCATCAACCCGAGCGTCGAAAGCGCCAGCAGACGCACGCGCCGCTGTTGGCCCACGAGGCTCTGGTAACCGCGCTCGGAATCGTTCACGAGATCGGCGAGATCGTTTGACGCGCGTTTTTGTGGCGCGATGATCAGCATCTCAGAACTATTCAAAGGAACCGCGAGCGCGTCAAAATCTTTTCCATCGATCAGGCTGCCGCCATTTGCACCGCGCAGGTTCCGCGCTTCAATAAAGAGTTTTTCCAGTTGTTCCGAGTCGTCAGGCTGCAACTGAGCGCGACTCCGCGTTACCACTGAGCCATCGCTGCCGACTATTTCGATTCCGACTAACTGTCCGGAAGCTGTGATCTGGTCCATCGTCGCGCGTCGCTGTTCAGGCGTCTGTGGGCCGAGCAACATCACCATCAACGACGCCGTGTCGTGCAGTGTCTGCGCCTGTGTCGTGAAGGTCAGGCGTTTGACTTCACTCGCCTGCCGCACGATCTCGTCGGGAAATCGTGAGAACCATTTCTCGAGCGAGCGATTCAGAAACAGGTACGAAAAGAACGCCATCGCCGTGATCGGCAGGAAGCTGATCGAGATGAAATACACGAGCAGGCGTGTTTTGACTTTCGACCCGAGCTGACGCTCGCGACGCTCGCGACGCAGCTTCAGCAGATTGCGAACGAAGATAAAGAGGAAGACGACAAACGCGACGAAGTTGAGTGTCGATAATGCGTAGAGGACGAGCGCGTCCGCCGGCGTGTCAGGCCGCACGACGGTCCACAGCCAGAGCTGTTGCGAGACGATAATCGCGAGCAACAGCAGCACCGTCGCGCCGAGGACCCACAGCAACAGGCGGCGGCGCCGGCGAGTACGATTTTCGCGGTTATCAGTCATTTTGTTCGAAGTTTAACATAGCCGATCTTTATCCACAGATTACGCAGAGAACGAAGATTCTTAATGCGTGTGCGTAGTCTGCGTAATCTGCGGATAACTGCTAGAATGCACCGCCCGATGCGTCAGATATTCATCAACGAGTTTGGACGACTGCGGAGTGGTTGGCGACTGCTGATCTTCATCGGCGCTGTTATCACGCTCACATTTGCAATCGCCACGATACTGCGCGTCATCCTGATTGTGATCGGGCCGCACGCGCGGTCAAACGTGACGGTGTACGTCGCCGAGTTGGTGTTTCGAGCCGGGCTGTTAGCGTCCGCATTGGGTGCCGGATACATCTGCGTGCGTTTTCTCGAAGGATTGCCGTGGCGCTCGCTGGGTCTGACGTTTCATACGGGTTGGTTGCGCGATCTCGTTTTCGGATTTGCGACCGGGTTCGCTGCGCTCGTGGTGGCGGTCGCAATCGCCAGCCGAGGACTCCACTTTTCACTCGGCAGTGCCGGATGGCCGGCGATTATTCGGTCGATGGTCGCGTCGCTCGTAATACTCTTCGTCGCCGCACTCGCGGAAGAGGCGATGTTCAGAGGTTACGGATTGCAAACACTGACGCGCGCAAAGCTCGCGTGGCTCGGCGTGCTGCTGACGTCCGTCCCGTTCGGCCTCGCACATCTTACAAATCCGAATGTCGTTCGCGGAGTCACGTTCGCCAACACCGCGCTCGCCGGCATCTGGCTGGCCGCGGCTTACCTGCGGACGCGCAGTCTCTGGCTGGCGCTCGGTGTGCACTGGTCCTGGAACTGGGCACTCGGCTGGTTTTTCGGGTTGCCGGTCAGCGGGCTCCAACTCGTCTCCAATCCTCTACTACAAGGTCAGGACAACGGACCTAAATGGTTGACGGGCGGCAGTTATGGTATTGAAGGCGGCGTGGCCTGCACGATCGCGCTGATTTTATTCACAGCCTTTCTGTGGAAAACTCGCTGGCTGTCCGCGACTCCCGAGCTCAAGCAAATGACTTCGGAAGAAAACCCGGCAACCTCCCTTGCATCATTGTAGGGGTCGCCCTCCGTGGCCACCCCTACAATGATCCGACAACGCGTCTGTTAACAGTCTCGAACTCTCTCCCGTCTTAATCGTGTCCTTGAACCTTGCTTTACCGGACCAAGACACTCGATGTACGCAACCGCCGACATGCTGCTGACGAGCACCCAAGCACACGCCGCCGAGCAATCAAAAGAGCCGGTGATCGAGGTGATGCTGGTCAGGGCTGTGCTGGACGGTGACCGCGACAGCTTCGGGCGGCTTTACGATCTTTACGCGCCGCTCGTACACGGCATCCTGCTGGCTCGCGTGCCGCGCGCGGAAGTCGCCGACCTCGTTCAGGACATTTTTCTGCACGCGTTCAAAAAACTGCACACCTTGCGTGACAGCGCCGCGTTTGGGCCGTGGATCGCGATGATCGCTCGTAATCGTGCCGTCGATTTCCATCGCCGCTCGAAAGAGACGGTGGAAATCAACGACGACCTGCGCGGCAGCGACACGCACGATTCGAAGGCGAGAGAGATCCTGGAACTGATCCGCAGCCTACCCGAAGCGTATCGCGAAACTTTAGTGCTGCGACTGGTCGAGGGCATGACCGGACCAGAGATCGCAGCACGTACGGGGCTCACGGCCGCGTCAGTTCGCGTCAACCTGCACCGCGGCATGAAACTCCTGCGCGAGCAGCTCGGAGTTATGGAGGGCTTATGAACGACGATTACCTGTGGGACAAAACCGGCCAGCCCGATCCAGAGATTCAAAAGCTGGAAGAGATCCTGGGCACGCTGCGTTACGAGCCCAGGCCATTCGTGCTGCCCCGACGAAGAAACTACTTCCCATTGCTGGCGATCGCCGCTTCGATATTGCTCGCGATAATCGCTGGAAGCATTTGGCTGCGAGTTCGTTCAGGCGACGAGGTCCCGCGACAGGAAGCAAAACTCGAATCACCAACACCAAAACCACTCGAGGCGCCACAGCCTCCACGAACCGGATCCGCGCTTAATCCACCTCTTCATGCGTCTAACAGAATTCGCAAACCGCGATCCGCGTCATCCGTGATTAACGACGAAGAAGCTCTGGCCGCGAAAGAACAACTCATGCTCGCGCTACGCATCACGACTGAAAAGTTAAGCATGGTCCATCGCAAGACCCAACCAAACCAGATCAAGAACCAACATCGAATTGGATAACGGAGTAATCATGAAACTACTATCGATCGCCCTTTTGCTTATGCTGGCACCGGTCTTATCCGCGAAAGCCCAGGACTCGCGCATCCAGATGAGCAGCCTCGACCATCTCGCCGCTAAGGCCAGCCAAACGGTCGACGTCAATCTCGACGAGCGTTTGATGCGCCTGGCCGCGCGGGTCTTCGACGACAAGGACACAGACGAACGCGAAGTCAAAAAACTCGTCGCGGGCCTGAAAGGCATTTACGTCAAGAGCTTCGAGTTTGACACCGAGGGACAATACACGCCCGGCGATCTCGAAACCATTCGCACGCAACTGCGCGGTCCGGGCTGGACCCGACTCGTAAACGTCACCAGCAAGAAAGATGGGATGGTCGAGGTTTACCTGCTCTTCAACGGCGATGCGGTTAATGGTCTCGCCGTGCTGCACACCGACGACAAAGAGTTGACTGTCGTCAACATCGTCGGTCCGGTCGATCTCGATAAGCTCGCTAAACTCGAAGGACAGCTCGGTGTGCCGGACCTCGGCATCGAGCCGCAAAAGAAAACAAAGAACGACGACGAGAAGTGAGGGGCGCGATGAAAGCGATTGCTACCACGATTCTCATCGTTGCGTTTGTCTTAACGCCTGCGAACGTCGCGCTTGCAACAGGTGACGACTTCAATTCAGTCGTGAAGATGATCGAACAGTTCTACCGCGTGAAGCATGAGGGACTTCCCTTCCTCGCGAAGGCGGGGATGAAAGTCGCGACCACTGCCGCGCGCATCAAGGGCGGCGACGCAAAACGAATTGCCGAAGCGGGCAGCGTCAAGCTCGCCGTGTTTGAAGATCAGAAGTTCGACGGCGACGTCATCAAGTTTCGCAGTTCGCTGAACGAAGCGCTCAACGTCACGTGGATGCCTTTGATCCAAACACTGTCAGCGACCGACCAGGAACAGGTCTACATTTTTCTCAAAGACGCTGGAGACAAATTCAACGTGCTCGTCATAACGATCGATCAACGCGATGCCACGGTGGTCCAGGTCACACTCTCTCCCAGGAACCTCGCGCTCCTGCTCAAAGATCCGGAAGGCACAGGCAAAGCCATCACCCAGGAAGCAACGATTAACGATCAGGAGTAGATCATGCGTAAATACCGGTTTCCCCTCTTGCTGCTTTTCATCCTTGCGACGTTTGCCTCTCTCCCGGCCCACGGACAGGAAGTTGAAGACACCATCAAGATCCGAACGCGCGTCGTGTTTCTCGATGCGCTCGTGAAAGACAAGAAGACGAATCTGCCGATCTCGAACCTCACCACGGAAAACTTTCAAGTGCTCGACGATGGTAAGCCGCGCGATATCTCCTACTTTACGCGCGAAGGTCAGGCGCGCAAGCCGCTCGCCCTGATTCTGATTCTCGATCTGAGGGCCGACGGCGCCGGGCGTTTTCTGAAGGAACCCGCGATTCTTAAATCAATGGAAGACGAGCTCGCCAAACTGCCGCCGGGCGATGAAGTCGCGATCATGGCGATGGACATGAATAACGAAGACGAAGAGCGGCTGTGGTTGACTGAGTTTACGAACGACCGCGCCAAGCTCGCGGCGGCACTCGCGCGCGTGCCGGCGATGTCTGTGTCTCACGACGGCGAGCAGGCTGAGAAAAAATCCGAAGTTGCCAAGACTGACACTACGGGCGGCAAACCGGACGACATTGTCGAAACTGAGACAATCAAGGGTAGCAACGGCGGTACAGTCATCCGCGAGACGCGACGTGACGGCAGAGTCAATGTGAAACGCACGAACAAAAAAGGCGATGTGACGATAGACCTGGGTGATGTCTACGACATGGCTGCGGCAGTCAAAGACGCGACGCGCAAAGGTGAAGAGACGCGACCAAATTCGCAGTTGTCGATCGTGTGGGTGTCAGATGGTATCGCGCCGATCTTCTTTGAGGATCGCGACGCGACGGAGCAGGTCCTGATCCGGAAAAATGTGATCTTCAACTCACTGACCGTGGACCTGCGCACGTTGTTCAAGTTTCTGCTGCCGGTCGCGAAACCGATCGGTGGTTGGTTGGGGATGAGTTTGTACGGGAGTGCTAAGTATCTCGCGGGGAGATCTGGCGGCGAGGCGGTGAAGGTTGGACGCGTGAAGGATTATGGTGCGGGATTGTCGAAGATCATCGGCAATCTGACGGCGCGCTACAGTCTCGGCTTCGCGTTGGCTGAGGATGAGGTTGACGATGGGCGCATGCACAGCCTCCAGGTTCAGGTGAAAGCGCAGGATGAAAAGGGTAAGACGCGGAAGCTGCAGGTGAGCTCGCGGCAGGGATATTACATGTCGTCAACGATATCGAAGGACACTGCGGCGAAGGCACAATTTTAAGTGATGTCTTAATTTGAAATCGTCTCTGCGGTTCTCGGCGTATCTCTGCGGTCCTCTGCGTTTGGTTTGCAGTTTAACGCAGAGAACACTGAGATACGCTGAGTACGCAGAGAAATCAATCAATTTCAGACACCATCCAGTTTTAGACAGGATTGACAAGGCGTTTTCAGGATTATCAGGGAAAACATTTTGTCAATCATGTGAAGCTTATTGGGTCGCCGAGCTTTACAGATAATACTTGTGCGGCCGAGCCACCATTCACCGAAATTTCAAGAAACCCGGCGCTCCCCCAGATGGCAAACAACGCCTCATCATTCCCTTCTCCATAAAAGCGCCGAAATTCCGTGATCGTCCTTCCCTTCACGACGATGGCTCGCGGCACTTGATCGCGCGTGATGTTCGTGACGCAATTACCAAAGCGATCGATATGAATAATCCTGACCGGCGTTGCTAACGACGGTAGCCGAACGGCATCGTTTATCTCCGCCCCAAACTCTTCAATCTCGACGCCATTGGACAACGCCGCCGCCACGGGGGCAAAGATATCGCGGCCATGAAATGTCGTACTCACATCC
>DATNDM010000080.1:0-7778 GCA_035553235.1 Pyrinomonadaceae bacterium
ACTTCACGGGTTTGCCGGTCAGCACCGACGCCGCCACCGCAATCACGTAGCCCGGATACACCGGAACCTTGCCGCCGAAACCGCCACCGATGTCAGGCGAAATGATCTGAATCTTCTCTTCCGAAAGCCCGACGTGTCCCGCGACGAGCGCGAACACGGTGCGAATCGCGTGTGGCGCCTGCGTCGTCATCCAAACAGTCAGCTTGCCTTTGACTTTGTCGAAATGCGCGACGCAACCGCAGGTCTCGATCGACGAAACGTGGATGCGCGGAATGTAGATGTCTTCTTTAACCGTGACTTCGGCTTCATTGAACAGTTGATCCGTCGCGTCGCGATTGCCCCATTCCCAGTGCCAGATGTGATTGTCTGTCTTGTCCTTCTTATCGGTGCGCAACACCGGCGCGTCAGGCAGCAGCGCTTTCTTCGGATCGACGACGACCGGCAGCGGATCGTAATCAATCTCGACGGCTTCAACTCCATCAGCCGCGATGTAACGGTCGGTCGCGAGTACCGCGGCAACTTCCTGCGCCTGATACATCACTTTCTCGACCGGCAGCACCATCTGCGTGTCAGACATCAACGTCGGCATCCAGTGCAGGTTGTACTTCTCGAGATCTTTGCCGGTGATGACCGCCAGCACACCTGGAATCGCGGTCGCTTTCGAGATGTCGATGTTTTTGATCGTCGCGTGCGCATAAGGGCTGCGTACGATGTCGAGATACAACATGCCGGGCAGGTTCACATCGTCGACGTAGTTGCCGAGCCCGCGCAGGAAGCGCGGATCTTCTTTGCGTTTGACGGAGTGGCCCATGCCACCGATTTCGGGCGACGTTTTTGGCGCCATCTATGCACCTCCCTCGCGCATTTTCTGCGCCGCGTATTGATATGCCTTCACGATGTTGACGTAGCCGGTGCAACGACACAGGTTGCCGGAGATCGCGTGACGAATCTCATCGTCACTCGGATCGCTGTTCTCCTTGAGAAACGCGATGCCCGTCATCAACATTCCGGGCGTGCAGTAGCCGCATTGCAGACCGTGCTCCTGGTAGAAGCCGTCCTGGAGCGGATGCAGTTTGCCGTCCTGTTCGAGACCTTCGACCGTAGTGATCGAACGTCCATCTGCCTGGACCGCGAAGACTGTGCACGACTTCACCGCGCGTCCGTCCATGACGACTGTGCACGCGCCGCAGTGACTCGTGTCGCAACCGATGTGCGTGCCGGTGAGTCGCAGCGTTTCGCGTAAGTAATGGACCAGCAGTAAACGTGGCTCGATGTCGGAGCTGTGTTCCACGCCGTTGACAGTAACTTTGATCGGCACCATTTGTTTACGCGCCTCCTTTCGCGCGATTCAGTGCGATGTTGAGCGCGCGCGTGGTAAGAACGCGGACCAGGTCGCGCTTGTAATCGGCTGAGCCGCGGATGTCGTCCATCGGCTCCGATTGCGCGGCAGCGAGTTCTGCTGCGTGTTGGATTGCGGCGTCGTCGAGTTTCTTACCGACGAGAGAACTTTCAGCCTGCGTTGCTTTGATCGGAGTCATGCCGACATTAGTGAGTCCGATGCCGGCGCGCGTGCACGTGCCCGCATCGTCGAGCGTGATTTGCACCGCGACGCCCGCGGTGGCGTAGTCGCCGACTTTTCGTTCGAGTTTCAAATAGGCGCCGCCACTGCGCGGCGGCGGAAACGGAATCTTGATTTCAGTAAGAATCTCCTCAGGCTCGAGCGCGGTCGTAAAGAGACCCGGAAAGAAGTCGGCGATCGGAATCTCGCGTTGGCCGTTTGGACCAGTCGCAACCACAGACGCGCCCAGCGCCAGCATCGTCGCCGGATGATCATTCGCGGGATCGCCGTGTGCGAGATTGCCGCAGACTGTCGCCTGGCTGCGCACGAGTGGGTCGGCGATCACTTTTGCCGTGTCGCTGAGAATCGGAAACCGGCTTTTCACGACGTCCGACGATTCGAGTTCGTGTTCGCGCGTCAACGCGCCGATGCGCAGGTGACCGTTGTTGTCCGAGATGTAGTTCAGATTGGGTATGCGGTTGATGTCGACGATGTGCTCGGGTGAAACCAGTCGCAGCTTCATCATCGGTATGAGACTTTGGCCGCCGGAAAGCAGCTTCGCGTCTGGTCCAAGTTTTTGCAGCAGGGAAATCGCTTCGTCGAGCGTACGTGGAGAATGGTACTCAAAACTCCGAGGGATCATAGGGGGTCCTTTCCTGCATCGGAATCGATTTTTCGTTCAAACTGAGCGCATCAACTGTGGGAAGGGCACGATCATACCCAAACATGTTATTTTTAGCCACAAAGAAGCACAAAAGGCACGGCCCTGGTTTGAGAGATTTCTCTGTGCAACCTCTGTGTTCTCTGTGTCTCGGTGGTGATTTTCGGCCAAACCAACCACAGAGACACAGAGAACACAGAGGTTGCACAGAGAAGCAGTTCAAATTAGGTCCTATCGACAAAGGCATAAAGGAAAGTTTGAGAGGTAAGCGATGGCCTTCAAGATTGAAGAGCGCTTCGAAGTGAAAGCGCCCGTTGAGCGCGTTTGGAACTATTTGATCGATCCGGAGCGAGTGGTCCATTGCCTGCCGGGTGCGCAGTTGCTCGAGGTTCGGGACGACGGAACGTTCCTCGGCGCGATCAAAGTGAAAGTCGGGCCGCTGTCGATGTCATATAAAGGCCAGGGGAAGTTCACCGAGATCAACGAGGAGGCGCATCAGGCGCGGATGGTCGGCGACGCTCGCGAGGTGAGCGGTTCGGGATCGACGAAGGTGTCGATGCTGAGCACGGTCTCGGCGCTGGAGAGCGGAGGTTGTGAGGTTTTGGTCAACGCCGATATCGATCTGGTTGGAAAGATCGTCCAGTTTGGACGCGGCATGATTGAAGAAGTATCGCGCCAGATGTTTCGGCAGTTTTCGACGTGTGTGAGACAGCAGCTTGAAGTCGCTGACGAGCCGGAGCCGCAATCCGCGGATCCACCCGTAAGTCAACCAGTGGTCCAACAGCCGGCGATGGAAACGACACCGGTCGCCGCCGCGCCGCTCGCATTCCGCGCACTCCGGGCGATCATCGTGCGCTTTTTCAAACGGCTTTTTGGCCGTCGTCAGTAGTTCACAAAGGCACACACAGAATTTTCTTAATTTGAAAAATCTTCTCTGCGGTTCTCAGCGTATCTCGGCGCCCTCTGCGTTTGAGTTGCCGTTTAACGCAGAGAACACTGAGATACGCCGAGGACGCAGAGTAAATCGATCATTTTTAAGTCATAACCCACACACAAAATTTATTGCCTTTCCGAGTGTCGCTGTCTATTATTTCCGCTGAATTTGAAATCGAGCCCAGTCTCTCAATCTAACTCGTCAACCTCTCGGTAGAAAGTCTGCTTTCGACAAAGGGTGAATTAACATGAAAAAACTCCCACTGTCCCTCCTCGGGGTGATCTTTACTCTCTTCGCAACCACAACTTCCGCTCAACAAGCGCGCAACTTTCAGATTAACGAAACCCACACGGGTTCCACTTCAGTCGACCGTCTCATTCCGCCTCTCAAAGCGCGGTGGACCGTCAATTTTGGTCAGAGCATTTCCTATCCGCTGATCGCCGACGGCAGAGTGTTCGTTACGGTCAATAACGGCACGAATTCGGGCACGACGCTCTTTGCGCTCGACGCGACAAACGGTGCGGTGCTTTGGTCGTTTCCACTCGGCGGGACTTTCCGATTTTCCGCGTCGTGTTATGAGAACGGCCGCGTGTTTTCCGTGAACGACAATGGTACGTTGCGGGCCTTTGATGCGGCGACCGGTAGCCAGATTTGGACAACTCAACTTCCGGGGCAATTTGACTTCTCGTCAGCCCCCTCGGTTTATCAAGGCGTGATCTACCTCGGCGGTGCGGGAAGTGGCGGAACTGTCTACGCCGTTAACGCGGGTTCGGGTGCTGTGTTATGGACCGCATCCGTGTCGAACGGAGATTCCAGTTCTCCTGCGGTTACGAGCGACGGAGTCTACGTCTCCTATTCATGTCCAAACGTTTACAAGCTCGATCCCGCCACAGGCGCGCAGATTTGGCACTACGCTCCAGGTTGTTCCGGAGGTGGAGGCAAAACTCCCGCGCTGTATAACGGACGCCTCTACGTCCGCGACTTTACTGACACGATCTTTGACAGTCAGACGGGCACGATCATCGGGACTTTCAATGCCAAGAACACTCCCGCCTTCTCGGGCAATCGAGGGTTTTTCCTGGATGGCCCACATAGTTTCGGATCGCCGGGAATACTGCGAGCTCGCGATGTGAACAGCAACGCGCTGCTCTGGAGCTTCTCCGGAGATGGCTTCCTCCAGTCGGCTGTTCTCGTCGTCAACGATTATGTTTACGTTGGCTCATCGCTCGGAAAGTTGTATGCGGTTGATGCTGCCACTGGTCAGCAGGTTTGGGTCACCACGGCCGGCTCCAGCATACCTTACGTTGACGAGCAGAATGCCTCGCAGCCGTTGACGAGTTTTGCGGCGGGCGAAGGCTTGCTGGTGGTGCCGACGAGCACGACACTCGTCGCATACGAAGGCGATACGACTCCGCCAACTCTGACATTCAATACTCCGTCGCCGGCGCCGAATGGCGCGGGCTGGAACAACACGGCCGTTGATATTCCATTCACGACTGCCGACGATTTGTCGGGCGTGCAATCGTCTGCTCCTCCAAGTCCGCTGCACTTCGCCTCAGAAGGCACAAATCAAACCCAGCAGGTGACGGTTACTGATAAGGCAGGAAACAGCGCGACATTTACCTCGCCCGCGGTAAACATCGATCTCACTGCACCATCAACCACCGCTGTATTTTCGGGAGCTAACCCGGACCCGAATGGGTTTAGCGGACCTGTGCAGGTCACGTTTAGCGCGACAGACAATCTCTCGGGAGTGAAACCAGGCACTTTTGTCAGGATCGATGGCGGCGGCGTGAACTTAATTTTCGGCTCGCTTGTCATTGGCGCCAGCGGCACTCACACTATTGAATACTGGAGCGAGGATGTCGCCGGTAACGTAGAACCACGTCATACACGGACCTTGAAGATTGATTCGACTCCGCCCGTAACCTCGGCGTCTGTTTCCGGCACGCCTGGAACGAACGGCTGGTACCGCAGCGCTGTGCAAATTTCGCTGAGCGCCACTGACAGCCTCAGCGGTGTGCTGGGATCGTTCTACCGAATTGATGGTGGCGGGACGCAAACGTATGCCGGTCCTTTCACTTTCTCTACGGCTGGCCAGCACACGATTGAGTACTGGAGTCGGGACAACGTCAACAACACTGAAGTGGCCCACTCGCTGGTCGTGAAGATCGACACTGTCAGTCCGTTCGTTGCGGCGGCAGCAAATCCATCCACTGCGCCAAAGGGTCCGAAGCCGGTTAATGTCACGATTTCCGGCAGCGTGAACGATGGGGTGAGCGGAGTCAGCAGCGCCAGCTATAACGTGATTGACGAATATGGCACGACGCAGCCGAGTGGCGCAGTCACGGTGCAGGCAAACGGAAGCTACTCGTTTAGCCTCGCGTTGCCGGCAAACAGACCCGGTAACGATAGAGACGGTCACTTGTACACGATCGTTGTGACCGGCGTTGATCAGGCCGGCAATTCTGCAACCGCGACGACGACGCTGCGGATCAACTAAAACCTAACCACGGATTGGACGGATCTCTTCAAGACAGATCCGCGCACATCGTTTTCAGAGATCCGTCTAATCTGTGGTTACCACACCGCCTCCTGTGAGGCTGGCCGCTTCACTCACCGGGCCATATCACCTCTCGCAACTCATCTTACATCGCGATAATCACGCGCGTCGTGATTAAGCGATCATCAATTGCCATTGCCATTCTCGTTCTCAGCGCTGCTGCTGTCGCCGTGTTGGTTATCAAGCAGCGTGCGGACCAGAGTCTTGCGAAGGAGCGCTCGCGGCTTGAAAAGCAAAACATCATCCCGTTCGAGCTCAAGTCGTACTCACAGATCAAGAACCCGGCGATCAGTATCTGGCAGAGTTACAAGGCGACACGAGCAATTGAAAGATTTAACGATTCGATCTTCGTGGCGACTGACGGCGGGCTGGTTGAGTTTGGTCCAAACGGTAGTCTTCTGCACCACTACACGACGCTTGACGGCCTACCTGAAAGCGATCTGCTCAGCCTCGCCAACTTCAATTCAAAGCTTTTCATCGGTACACGTACGTCAGGTCTCGTTGCGTTCGACGGCACTCGCTTCGAAGGTTATCGCTGGACCGACCGGGCCGCACAATCGATCGACGCTCTGCTCGCAGATTCCGGGCGGCTGCTGATCGGGACAAGGGCCGGTGGGCTGATTGCATTCGATGGGTCGCAGTTCAAAGAGATCAAGCAGCTACCCGAGATTACCAGTCTCTCGCGCAGCGGTGTCAGGCTCTTCGTCGGAACCTTTGCTGATGGCGTTTGGGCTGAGGACAGCGCGCGTTGGTCCCACTTTACGACCGACGACGGCCTGCTCTCGAATCGCGTCGTTGGCATCGTTGCTGATGATGACGATCTTTTCGTCGCCTCTGATTATGGCCTCGCGACCACGCCGCTCAAGAGTCTAGGGCAGGCACGTTTCCTCTCGGTTGCCGCTGTGCCATCGTTGTCGAGCCTCGTTCAGTACGGCGAGAAGCTGGTGTTGTGCAAAGACAACGGCGAGACGATCGCGCTGTCCACGGACGAAGGTTTCTCACATCTCCGGCGCGCCATCCCCGCAAAGTGGAACCGGGTCGCGGTTTCAACCGGCGCGCGACTAACAACGCTGGACGGTGATCTGTGGTTGCTGAGCAACGATGGGATACATCGCGCAAACACGTCAGACGAACTCCGCTTCTCGCGTTGGGGCGACACTCGCCAGTCTCTCACGAGCAATCTGATCTCTGCCTTGTCCGTCGATTCGCAGGGCCGCCTGTGGGCCGGAACCTTCCGAAACGGAATCGACGTGCTTGGTTCACCGGGGAGTTTAGTTGCACACATCGAATCCGAGTCTGTTCGCGAGATCAATTCGCTCGTCGCAGATACAGCGTCGCAGAAGATGCTGGCCGCGTCCTCCGCGGGCGTAGTTAGTTTCGATGCGAATCTTCGCGGGACGGAACATTTATCAGCGGCCGATGGCTTGTTGAGTAGTTCGATCATGCAGGTGGCGCACTTGAGCGATAACAAGCCAACGCTGGCCTTCGCGACGAGCAAGGGATTGTCACTCGGCGCCCCGGGAAAATTTCGCGGCGTCACGACGGTTCAGGGGCTGCCCAGTAACAGCCTTTATGCAGTTTTGAGTTCCGGTGGAAAGTTATATGTCGGCACTCTCGGCGGGCTCGCCGTTCTCGAAGATGGTCGCGTCGCGCGAGTTTTCAAAGATACAAATTCAAAGCTTACACAAAACTGGGTGACGGCGTTGTGTGCGGTTGGACCACGCGTGTTCGTGGGTACGTACGGCGGTGGAGTTTTCGAGTTAATGGCGAGCGGCGACTTGCGAGCGTTTGCTGAGACCGGTCGAGCAGTCGTGAATCCGAATGCGATGTGGAGTGACGGCTCGCGGCTTTATGCAGGGACGCTCGACGGCACGCTGGTGTTCGAGGTGAACTCGCAGGAATGGACGCGGCTGACGGGGGAAATGCCGGCGCGCACGGTGCTCAGCATCACGGGCGATGAGAAGTATGTCTACTTCGGCACAACCGCCGGCATCGCACGAATGGGGCGGAAATGAAAACCATCCACAGATTGTACAGATTGCATAGAAATAGTTTTAGAGTG
>DATNDM010000081.1:0-3670 GCA_035553235.1 Pyrinomonadaceae bacterium
CAGCGGATAGTTGGGTTGCCGCTTGGCGGTCCGTTGACGTTGACCGATCGACTGCAATTCGTCGACGAACCGTTGCCGTCGGTCGAAACAGCCGTGACGCAGGCTGCTCGCGACCGCCGCGAAATTCAGATCGCGGAAGAGCAGAACCGAGTCAATCAACTCGAGCTGCAAGCGGCGCGCGCGGAGCATCTGCCTTCGCTCGAAGTCCTTGGTGATTACGGCTCGAGTGGTGTCACGCCCGATCAGTTCGCGCTGCCGACACGTCGAGTCGCAGTACAACTCAATGTCCCGATTTTTAACGGTGGCTTGACGCAGGGTAGAGTGACAGCGGCCGCGAGCCGGCAACGCCAAACTGAGTTGGAGTTATCAAACATTCGTGGACAAGTTGAGGAGGACGTACGTCTGGCATTGACGACATTAAGAACCGCGGCGGTGCAAGTGCAGGCAGCTGAGGAGAGCGTGACGCTGGCGCAACGCGAGCTCGAGATGGCGCGCGACCGTTTCCGCGCGGGTGTCGCGGACAATCTCGAGGTGATAACAGCACAAACGACGCTTGCGAATGCGCGTGTCACGCAAGTGACCGCGTTAGCGCAACACAACGCCGCACGTTTGAATCTGGCGGCGTCGCTCGGACGCGCGGAGACATTTCGATGGTGAAACCTAAGCCGCGGATTACGCGGGTTGACGAAGAAGAACCAATCCATGATCAACCGGACGCCGAACCGGCGCGGCGAAAATTTTACAAACGCCGGGGCGTCATCATTATCGCCGCAGTGGTGCTGCTGCTCGCCGCAATTTTTGGCATTCGTTACTGGCTGTATGCACGTTCGCACGAATCAACTGACGACGCATTTATCGATGGTCACGTCATTCAGGTGAGTCCGAAAGTTTCGGGTTATGTCGCGAAGATCTATGTGAGTGACAACCAGCAGGTGAAAGAGGGCGACCTGCTCGCCGAACTCGATGCGCGCGACTATGAAGTCAAGTTGCAGCAAGCGAAGGCGGCGCTTGATGCGGGACTCGCAAAAGAGAACGAAGCGAAATCGAATGTCTCGCTGACGCGCGCGACGAGTGCGGCAACCGTTCAACAAGCGCGTGCGGCGGTGCAACGTTCGCGTTCTGAAGTGCAGTCGCAACGGGCCGGCGCTGCGAGTTCAAGCAGCCGTGCGAGTGAAGCCGCTTCGGCTGTTTCCACCGCACAGGCAAACGTGGCTCAGGCGCAGGCGCAAGTCGTCGCCGCGCAGGCCGATGTAACGCGTGCGAACGCTGACGTCGAGCGATACCGGACGCTCTACGCCAAAGATGAGATTTCGAAGCAGCAGTTGGACCAGGCTGTCGCGACGGCAAGCACGGCCGCCGCGCAACTCGAGGCCGCACGACAGCGAGTGAGCGCGGCAGAGGCACAGGTGAACCAGGCGCGCGCGGCGCAGACTGCGGCAGCTTCAACGGCCACGCAGGCGCAAACGCAGATCACCGGTGCGCAGGCTGGCGTCAACGAAGCCCTCGGCCGATTGGCCGAGGCCAATGCGGCGCCGCAACAAGTCGCGGTGAGTGAAGCACAAGCCAAGACGGCCGGGGCGACTACGGAACAGTTGCGAGCAGCAGTCGCGCAAGCTGAGCTTGAACTCTCGTACACGAAGATCTACGCGCCTGATAGTGGACGCGTGACGCGCAAGAGCGTTGAAGAGGGCGCGCTCGTGCAGGTTGGTCAACCGTTGCTGGCGATCGTTCCCGGGGACGTTTGGGTGACGGCGAATTTCAAAGAAAGCCAGATCGGCCGGATGTCGCCCGGCCAGTCTGTCGACATCACTGTCGACGCGTATCCCGACAAAACATTCAAAGGACACATCGACAGCATTCAGGCGGGCACGGGGGCGCGGTTCAGTTTGATTCCACCCGAGAACGCGACGGGAAACTACGTCAAAGTCGTTCAGCGTGTGCCGGTGAAGATCGTTTTTGACGAGCCACCGGATCCGAAACACATGCTGGCGCCGGGAATGTCAGTCGTTCCCGAGGTCAAGGTGAAATGACACCTGAGAACGAGTGGAAGCCAAGCTTCAATCCCTGGTTGATCGCGACTTCCGTGATGCTCGCGACGTTCATGGAAGTGCTCGACACTTCCGTCGCGAACGTAGCGCTGCCGCACATCGCGGGCAATCTTTCGGCGACGCCGGAAGAGTCAACGTGGGTCCTGACGAGTTATCTGATCTCAAACGCCATCATTCTTCCCGCAACTAACTGGCTGGGCTCGTTATTCGGACGTAAGCGGTTTCTGATCGTTTGTATTGGGATCTTTACGCTGTCGTCCGCGCTGTGCGGCGCCGCGTCGACTTTGGGCATGTTGTTGGTTGCGCGCATCCTGCAGGGCGCCGGCGGCGGAGCGTTGCAGCCCATCGCGCAGGCGGTGTTGTTGGAGAGTTTTCCCGCCGAGAAGCGCGGTGCGGCAATGGCGGCTTATGGAATGGGCATCGTCGTCGCGCCGATCATTGGACCAACGCTCGGCGGCTGGATCACGGACAATTATTCCTGGCGTTGGATTTTTTACATTAACATTCCTGTGGGTCTGCTCGCGATGCTGATGGCGAAGACCTTCATCGAGGATCCGCCGTACATCAGGACCCAACGGCCGGGACGTATCGACTACATCGGTTTCGGTTTGATGGCTGTTGGTCTGGCGACACTCCAACTGGTGCTCGATAAGGGTCAGGAAGAAGACTGGTTCGCGTCGCCGTTTATCGTGCGGTCGATTCTGATCGCGGTAGTTGCCCTCATCGCTTTTGTTGTTTGGGAACTGCGGACAAAAGAGCCGATCGTCAATCTGCGTGTGCTCGCGAATCGTAACTTCGCCGTCGGTACTACGCTGATCGCGACGGTTGGTATCGCGCTGTACGGTACCACTGCGCTCCTGCCGTTGTTTCTGCAAACGCTGCTGGGTTACCCGGCGTTACAGAGCGGACTGGCCGTGAGTCCACGCGGTATCGGTGCGGTCGTTTCGATGATCATCGTCGGACGTTTGCTCGGGAGGATAGATGGACGTTATCTGATCGTATTTGGGTTCGCCATTCTCGCCGTCTCTACTTACTTTCTCGCCGACATCAATCTAACGATCACGGTGCGCAGCATCGCGTGGCCGCAGGTTTGGAGTGGTTTTGCGCTCGGGTTTGTTTTTGTTCCGTTGACTGTGCTCACGACCGGCACGTTGAGAAACGAAGAGATCGGCAACGCGACGGGCATCTACAACCTCATGCGCAACGTAGGCGGCAGTTTTGGAATCGCGGCCGTCACGACGTTGCTCGCACGTGGCGCGCAGGCGCACCAGGCGGCGATGGTGTCGCACCTGACGCCTTATGATCCAGTGTTTCGAGAACGTCTGAGCGAGATGGCGGCAAACCTCGCAGCGCAGGGGGGCAGCATGGTGACAGCTACTGAACAAGCCTACGGTGCGATGTATCAAACGCTCGTGAGGCAAGCGACCCTGCTCGCCTACATCGACAACTTCCGTCTCCTCGCGCTGCTCTGTCTGATCTGTCTCCCCGCGGGACTGCTCTTCAAAAAAGTTCGCGCCCGCGGTGGCGCGACGGCGATGCACTGAGTTCTTAGCCACAGATTACGCAGAATACAGATTACGCAGAATACGCAGATAAAATTTCTGTGTAATCTGCGTAATCTG
>DATNDM010000082.1:0-4762 GCA_035553235.1 Pyrinomonadaceae bacterium
CAGATTCCGTTGCTGAGATACGGCGTGCATGGGAAGACGGTGTCGTTTAATTACGAGCGCGTTGTGAAAGGCTTCGCGATGCCGCTGCGCGTGAGTATCAACGGTAAGGAAATGGTGATAACGCCGACTGAAGCAAAACAGTCGCTCGATTTTCCTGACGAGATCAAAACATTCGAGGTCAATCGCAATTTCTACGTCGAGGTCGAGAAGGGCGATTCTTAATACGCCGAACCTACGTCACAAAGAAGCCCAATAGACCTTTTGTGCTGTTTGTGGCAAAGATTGATCGATGGGAGTTAATGATGAATTTCACAGGTCTTACTCCGATACTAAACGTCTCAAACATCGCCGACAGCTTTGCGTGGTTTGAGAGTCTCGGTTGGCAGAAGCTTTGGGCGTGGGGCGATCCACCGACTTTCGGCGCCGTCGGTTGCGGTAACGCTGAAATCTTTCTCTGCGAGAATTGCCAGGGCGCTCGCGGTGGTCCTATGCCGACAGAACCCTGGGACAATCAGGCCGGCAGCGTCTGGATGTCGTGGTGGCTGGCGACGCCGGCTGAGGTCGACGCCACCTATGAACTCGCTCTGAAGCTCAGTATTCCCGCACCGTTTCCGCCCACGGACATGCCCTGGAGTGTTCGTGAGTGTCACATTCGACACCCGGACGGACATACGTTTCGCGTAGGTGCAAACCTCGAGTGCGATGAAGATTAAGTAAACTCGTCAACGCAATCCTCGATGTACGGCTGCACCGTCTGGTAACCAACTTTGATCCGCTTGTCATCCGGCCGAACCTGCTGCGCCCACGCGTAGTTGGGCCTGAGGCTCTCAAAGATCGTCGCGACGGTTAGACCACCAACCGCGAACTTCCCGGCGCGATCCAGAAAAGCGCGACGCGTGATGTCGCCGTGTTGATACTCGTGAAAGAGGTCCAACAACTCCTGCGGATAATCGCTTGCTACTTTGCGTTCCATGCTCGCTCCTCGCGGCGTTGAATTAAGATGACCAGAATGGCTTTTCCTCAAACTCGGGATGGCGCTTGGATCGGGTCAGTACAGGGAGCGGTAGCGACCTGGTCAAACCATAGGAATCAAGGTTCATTAGAAATATCGCATGCTGATCACTGACCAGGTCGCTACCGCTCCCTGTACTGACCCGATCCAACATTGAATTCTGATTTTTGAGGCAAAGCTGATCAGAATAGCCGATAACGAACGAGCTAATCAGTCGTTGACGAATCACCTCGGCAACGGAGGAGGACTGCGGTAGCCGATATCTGAGGCGGGCGGTGCGAAGTCGAGAGGTTCTACAGGTCCGATTTCTTTTGTGATTTCTGTCATCAGTTTCGCGTCGTTAGGCGCCACCGCGATTAGCAGATAACTGAGAACCGTATCGAGCGCCGTCGGATTGGCAACTGCCATTGGAACCAACGCTTGGATCAACGAAGCTCGCTGGCCTTTCAGGCTCGCGTCAGCCAACGTCGCCGCTGCGAAATGAATTGCGAGCAGCGGCGCCAGCCCGGGATCAGGAATCAGGACCGGCGTTCCCTCTTTCAATATGTCTTTCAAACCAAAATCAGGATTAAGACGCCGGAACTCGACGGCCGGACGTTGAAACACATCGACAAGTTGTTCGAGTGTCGCAGCAGCACGTGCTGGTCCTACCGAGAGCGAGTCGTCATTCTTATCGCGGTAATCATATAGATCGTGAACACGATGCCGGGCGGCGAATTCAGGATCCGATGGTGAGGTGACGAAGCTGTTGATCGCTTTGACAAGGTTCTGGCCGGTCAGTGATTGAGAATGCCATTGTTTCAGGGCATTGCAGCGCGCGGTTATCCTCGCACAGAAGTGATAATCCTGAATGTTATGAGCGGAGCGCAGCGACTGATCTATAGCGCCATCAACCCAGGCCGTTTGCCCGCAAACCAGAAACGCCTCACTCAAACGAAGATTGGCCGGAGCCTGAAAGCCCGCAAACCCGAAAGGCAACCTGGAAAGACTCTTCTTTAACTCATCTACGCCGTTGCTATCGGACAGAACGAAGTGGTATAGCTCCATCAATGCCGTTAGTCGTCGCTTATGATTTCCCCATGAGTCGTTGTGCTTACGGTTGTACTGTAGCTCAGCCGCCTTTGCTGCTGCGTCCGCCCGCCACTGGTCCAGGAGCAAGCCCGGAGCACGCTGTGCCGCTTTTTCAGCCAACAACGCGGCCGTCATCGGCAACATCTCTTCGAAGTCGACACCGCCACCACTCAGTGCGCCCACTAATAAACGACGCAAACGCTCTTTGACCCAGTTCTGGTCCGGATGATTGCGCAAGACCGAGTGCAATACCATCCATAAAGATCGATTTCGATATTCGATGTAGTTGTAGCCAGCGTGCGCATCGATATAGGAATCGACCAGTTCCGTTCCCTCATCACCGTACACCCGCGCCATCTGCACGAGGATCGGACCGTCGAGATTTGATGCATATCCGTATTTCGCATTGTTCAAGAGTTCAGATTGCTGCCCCAGATTGGTGATGAAGCTCGGATCCACAGACTTGAGCAGCTCCTGATCGAAGGCCTGGCCGCTTAGTCGTTTGACTACTTCTCGCCCGACATCAAGCGACAACGGCTGATTTTCGTCGCAGGGAAAAAGCGGTTGGTCATTCAACGCGGCCTCGAATCGAGCTCGTAAAATGAGCAGTGCTTCAACGGGTTGCCCTTGAGAAAGACTGCCGCCAACTTCGTCTCGAACTTCTTCTGCCACCGCCTTATTTCGGTCGGTTCCTAGCCAGCCAATGATCATGCGCGCGGCTGTCTTCCAGTCTTCTTCCAAATCGGTAAACAGCGCGAGGCGTTTCTCGGCCTGCCTGATCTCTCCCTGCTGGGCCAGCGCGACAACGGATTCGCCTTTCAGATAGTTGTCCCGAAAACGCCCGAATTGTTTAGCCGCCCTGACCAACCACAGCAACATGTCCGCTCGACTATTTAGGGCCGCGACTTTAACCGCGCGATGCAGGTAGTCCTGCAAGGCGGGCAGATCTCCAACCTGCGTTTCGAATGCTGTCTGGTATGACTCGTTACTGGTAAGACTAACGAGCGACTGCGTGCGGCCTTCGCGCCGGCTGTCTGACAACGTCGCCGAGTCGGCCCAATGAGCCGGCGTATATCGTAGGCCGTAATTATCTCTGCACCCGGTCCAGTTCGAGCCACACTCGTTCTGAAAGTATTCAGCGATCGCCTCATGTCGTGCAGCCGGAAAAACAGAATAGTCTTCGTCGTTCAACAGGAAGTCGCGAAACGACTGGTGATAGATACGGTAAGGTTGGGTCGCTGGCACTCCGCCGACGAGGTATTGGCTACAAACTTTCAAGACATCATCGGTGGTGTCTTCCGGAAGGTCAGTGATGCCAATCAACTGAGACCTCGTTAACCCTTCACCGAGCGCAACCGCAATCGGCCCGAGTAACGGCCGGTAAACGTCGTTCCACTTCGTTTCATCCGAAGCCATTTCACGCTCGATAAACTTGCGGTATACATCGTCCAGCTTCTCGGGCAGCACAATCGCATTTGAATTCTCAATATTTCCGCCGGCAATCACGTCATTCAAAACATGAAATGCGTAGAGAAAATTGCCACCACTTTGTTCTGCGATGCGATGGGCCAGTTGTGAACGTGGTCCGTCGGCCGCCAATCCGGTCAGTCGGGCATTTGCGTAGATCTCAACTTCGTCTTCTTTGTTTTCAGCATTGGCGAGCAGGTCCAGGGTTGGCTGCTGTCTCAAAAGCTTGAACACACGGTCGCTGTTACTCCTGCAGGTAAGTACGAAGCGCACCTGCGGCGGAAAATCGTTGACCAGTTTCATTAACTGAGTGATGTTGACTGCCGGGTTGAAGGTCAACGCCTCGTCGAGCGAATCAACGAGAATCACGATCGACTCCTTAAAACTCGGCACACAGAGCTTATTCAAGGGGATGCGAACGGCTTGATCGAAGAGTGGCCGGGCATCGCCGGTCTTGATCTCGACCTTGATCTTTGCGCCCGTGATATTCGCTCCTGTCGCCGCGGTAGTGATGTTTTGATTTATCACGATCTGTGACAACGCGGCTTTCTCCAGCGCGTCGCGGAACACCGGGTAGCGATTCGCCAACGACTCTGAAATGGATGCGACGAAGTCGAGCGGAGACAATGTGCCTTCGAGACCAGCCTGACAGAAATGACTGTAAGTTAACCATCCCGAAGTCAGCAGCGGCGCGCTCGACACTGTCACCGTTCCATCGCTGATCTGGGTCAATCTCGCCGCAATCGCGGTCTTACCGGTGCCTGGCCTGCCTGCCAAAAGAAAAATGCGCGAGTTGTTTGCGCTGAGCCAGGTGTTGATCTTCTCGAAAACCCACTCACGACCAGTGAAGAATTGAGTGCGCTCCGCAATGTATTCCGAGAAATCCATGATGCATCTCGCTTTCAGGCTTATCCACAGATTACGCTGATTGAGTCATCGTAGCTTTGCACAAAAAGTGCCGAATTATTGCTTTTCTCTGCGCCACCTCGGCGTACTCTGCGTCTCTGCGGTTAACTAATTCAGCAATAACTCACCGCAGAGACGCAGAGTACGCCGAGGTGGCGCAGAGAAAAGCAATGTCGCCGACTTTTTGTGCAAAGCGAGTTACCGTTAATCATCGTCGTCGCCAATTGATATACCGGTAATGTCTCCTTCTGCATCTTCGATCGTCTGATCGACGTGAACCGTTCCCCGACTTGGCGTGCAGTGCCG
>DATNDM010000083.1:0-3271 GCA_035553235.1 Pyrinomonadaceae bacterium
CGATCTGCCCCCCGATGCTGCCCGGAAACTGCTCGGGCCGCATGCCGTCATCGGTTACTCCACACACAACATCGAACAGGTCATTGCAGCCACCCAACTCCCGATCGACTACCTTGCCATTGGGCCAATCTTCGCGACGACGACCAAAAGTGATACTGCGCCTGTGCTGGGCCTGGATGGACTGCGAACCGTGCGCGCAGCGATCGGCCGGTTTCCACTCGTCGCGATCGGCGGGATCACCGCGTCGAACGCCCGCGACGTCATCGCAGCCGGGGCAGATTCGGTGGCGGTGATAAGTGCGTTGTTGTCCGATTTCACTCGGATTCCTGAAGCGACACGCAGTCTTTTGCAGGATTTACAAGATTTTTCAAGACTCACGAGCCAAACATAATTTTCTTGCGTTTGTCATTGTTATGCGCGAGAATCTCACGGGTTCATTCGAGAGGGCGCATCCTTTCGAGACCTTGCCTGCCACGGAAAACACCTCCTCCGGAGTCTGGACCATAGATGAGTTTCTTCGATTTACCGCCCATCATTGAGCGCATGTTGCTGGTGTCCGACAAAATCAGCGACCTCAACTTCTCAGTCGGACAGCTCCCGCAAGTCGAAATAAACGGCAAGCTGACGCCCGTCCAGCCGCTCGGCATGCAGAAGCTCACGCCGTATCAAACCGAAATCATCGCCCTCACGCTCATGCATGGTCATCCGGACGCCGCCGAACGCCTCGCGCGCACCGGCACCGCTGACCTGAGCTACTCGCTGCCGTCCCGTGCGCGGTTTCGCGTCAACATCTTCCAGCAACGCGGCGTCTACTCGATCGTCATGCGCGTTATCCCGACGGACATTCCCACGTTGACGTCGCTCGGTCTGCCATCTCAACTAAGCGACGTCGCCGAGCTGCGCAACGGCCTTGTCCTCGTGACTGGTCCAACCGGCTCCGGCAAGAGCTCGACCCAGGCCGCCATCATCGACATCATCAACGAAAAGAAGTACTACCACGTCGTCACGATCGAAGATCCGATCGAATACCTGCATAGCCACAAACGCTCGACGATCAACCAGCGCGAAGTCGGACACGACACGCGCGACTTTCCTTCCGCGCTGCGCGCGACGTTGCGCCAGGCGCCGAAAGTGATTCTGATCGGCGAAATGCGTGACTTCGAGACCACTGAAATCGCGCTCGAAGCTGCGGAAACCGGACATCTCGTACTTTCGACTCTGCACACCATCGACGCCTCGAAAACCGTCGACCGCATCATCGGGCTTTATCCGAAGAACGAAGAACCAGTGATTCGCACGCGGCTGGCCCAAACGTTCCGCTACATCGTTTCGCAGCGTTTGATTCCGCGGGCGGACGGCAACGGTCGCATCGCGGCAGTCGAGATCCTGAGATCGAGCCCGCGCACGCGCGAGTACATTGAGCAGGGCGAAATTGAAGGAAAGTCACTCCTCGATGCGATGCGCGATGGGAAACTCGACGGCATGCAGGACTTCGACACCGTCATCAAAGGTTTGATTGACTCGAAGATCGTGTCGCTCGAAGACGGCCTCGCCTTCGCCACCAACCAGAACAACCTGCTGCTGTCACTGAAAGGCATGACGGCCGCGGAAGATTTTGTTCGCCGCGACGGAATGCCGCCCAACGCCTTTTCAGATTCCGGCTCGATGCTCGGCATGATTGAGTAGCCATGATCATTGTTTGTCCAAAGTGTGCGACCCGTTTGCAGATCGACGAGGAGAAGTCGCCGAATCGCCCGTTCAATGTTCGTTGTCCGAAGTGCAGTGCGACTGTGAACTCCGGACCGGTTAGTCCGGCGACTGAGCAGAGCGCACTCGCAGTCGGCGGGTCTCCTGCAACCGATCACCCGCGCGTTGAGCAGTCAACAGCGCGCGCTTACGAACCCTCGTCGACAAACGCAGCGGGCGCGACGTCAGCGAACGACGACGCCGTGCGCATGTTGTTTGACCTGCTGTCGAAAGGTTCGAGCCAGGGACCGGAGGATCCGAAGGCACGGCCGTCGTGGGACAAGCGCAAAGCACTCGTGTGTACAAGCGAGCCTTATCGAGAGGTGGTCGCGCGTAAGCTTTCCGAGGTCGGTTGCCAGGTTTTCGTCGCGGAGGACACGCGGCAGGCAGTCGAGACGATGCGGGCGAACAAGATGGACGTGGTTTTACTCGAGCCGCAGTTTGATCCAGCCGAGCAGGGATCAGCGTTTGTGAATCGTGAGATCAACATATTGCGGCCGCCGCAGCGACGCCGGCTGTTCTTTGTGCTGTTGACGCCTTCACTACGTACGATGGATGCGCACGCCGCGTTTCTTCACAATGTCAATGCGATAGTGAACGTGGCCGACGTTGAAGAGTTGCCGCGCATCATGGAAGTCGCGTTGCGCGAGTACAACGAGCTCTACCGCGAAATCTATAGCGCATTCGGTCTCACCGCGTTGTAGTACACAAAAGGCATATACAGCAGAAAAAGTGGTATCCTTCGAGCCTCATGGCGCAAAGGGAACACACGCACAGGCACCAGCATAAGAACGAAAGCTGGCGGCGACTGTGTCTTGTTCTGATCCTCACGATGCTTTACATGTTTGCGGAAGTGATCGGCGCGTGGTGGACCGGTTCGCTCGCGTTACTCGCTGACGCGGGCCACATGTTCACGGACGTCGCTGCGCTGATTCTCGCGCTCACCGCTGTTTGGTTCGGCTCGCGTCCGGCCACGTCGCGCAAGACTTTCGGTTATTACCGCCTCGAAATCATCGCCGCCCTCGTGAACGGCGTCGCGCTTGTAGTCGTCTCGCTTTTCATTTTCTATGGCGCATACGAGCGCTGGCTGTCGCCTCCTGTCATTAAGAGTGGACCAATGATCGTGGTCGCGATTGGCGGTCTCGTCGTGAACCTGGCGTGTGCGTGGATACTGCATGCGCACCAGGAAGTGGATCTGAATATGCGTGGCGTCTGGATGCACGTGATGGGCGATGCGCTCGGGTCGGTAGCCGCAATCCTCGCCGGCTTGTGTATGGCGCTCTTTGGCTGGTATGCGGCTGACGCGATCTTCAGCGTGGTGATCAGTTTGCTGATCATCTGGGGCTCAGTGAGACTGATCAAGGAGTCGACGAACGTGCTACTGGAAGGCACCCCCGCGCACATCAACCTGGCGGCAGTTGAAAACGCGATTCTGGACACGACAGGCGTGTCAGACGTGCACGATCTGCATGTTTGGACGATCACATCAGGGCGTGAAGCACTGAGCGCGCACGTGATTCACGCG
>DATNDM010000084.1:0-3228 GCA_035553235.1 Pyrinomonadaceae bacterium
CGTCATACTCGTTCGAGCCGCGGTAAGCTTCACCATCAACACTGACGAGTTCGATGTAGTAGCTGGTGTCGTTACTCACGGTTATTTGGCCGACGAAGTCTGAGCCTTGCAACTGCATATCAGTCTTCTTGCCGTCAGCAAAAACGATGCGCGCGGCGCGGACTTTTCCGGACAACTTCGCCGTGATTGTTGCGACTGTGCCTTTGAGTGCGGCAATGTCGCCGCCGTCTTCGACTGCTTTCGTCGGCAGGTTCGTGAAAGCAGGGAAGTTGAGCGACAGATCGAGTTGCTTCACGTACGGCAGATCGACGACGTTCAGCTTGAACACGTCGGAGCGAACGTTGTTCGACTCGACGAAGTACTCCACCGAGTCCTGGATGTTGAAGATGGAGAAACGAAAGTCAGTCTTGGCTTTCGCGGGTTCCATCGGCTGCCCCTGGAAGTCTTCTTTGGAGCCGAGTGGACGAGAAAACACGGTAACTTGTTGCGCATCGAAATTGACGAGCGTGGCGATGACGTCCTGATCCGAACCCTTCGGAACACGCGCGGTGCCGGGTCGCACTTTGATGCTCATCGCGTTCGTCGTGGCGGCGAGCGTTGTCGGTGTGATGAGTTGGGTAACGCCCTGCGAGATCTCGTTTGGCCCAAATTTCAACACGCCCGCGAAGAGCAACAGGCTCGCGAGCGCGGCGCCGCCGTAAATCAGAAGACGTGAACGGCGAATCACGTTTCGGATATCGAGCATCGCGGAAAGGCTGTTCGCGTCCTGGTAGAGACGACTGACGATGGCGGGCGAGATGCGCTCGGCGTTGCCGTTCGCATATTCGACTGCGGTGACGAGACGATCTTCGGTGCCGGGTGAATGTTCTTCGATGAGTCGAGCGAGCCGCGCATCGCTGATGCGTTTGAAGAGTGGACGGACGAGAGAGAAATAGATTGTGGCGAGGACCATGAGCAACGCGCCGATCCGCAGCGTCAGGAGCGCCGCCGTGTTGTAGCGATAACGATGTGCGGCCCAGCCTGTTACTAACAGCAGAGCAGCGACAACGCCGGCCGTGATCGCAACCCCGCGCAGCGAGAGTAGTAGCTGGCGGCGCGAGCGTGCTCGACGCAGGAGATCCTGTAATAGATTTGTTTCAGGGCTCATAATCAACTCCCTAAAATCAGCCACGGATTTACACGGATCTACACGGATAAAACAAGAAATAGAACCGTGTTCATCCGTGTAAATCCGTGGCCATTTTCTAACCGATCATCTTCACCATCTTCGTCCGTCGCGCGAGGAAAGATTCGGCGAGCAGGAGTAAGAGTGCTACCAGCAACAACGACCACCAGACTCGCTGCCGCCCCTCGACCTCCTCACTGCTGTAAACACGATTCGCCTCAGAACCTTCAGCATTACCCGCGCCTCCGGTCACACCGGTGATGAACTCGGGAAAGATCACCTTCGTAAAGTCGCCTTCGGCGCCGTCGATGTTCACCGCGGCGAAATCAGGCCGCTCGTTGTAACGCAAACGATAAAACCCGGGTTCTTGCGCGGTCACCAGGAGATCGCCATCCGGAGTGAGCCGATTTTCTGCGAGGCGCGCGCCGCTTGGCGTATCGATCGCGGGTGGCGCTGGTTCTTTTCGCTTCGCAACGGTGAACGTCTGGCCCAACCCGTACCACGCGCTCTCTTCACGCGTGCCCGCGTATCGCACCATCTGATGAATGAACGGCAGATACAACGGCGTGAGCGGCAGATCGTTCCAGCTTGGTCCTAACGACGAGGTGAACAGCAGCACACGTCCTTTGCCGGTTCGTGATTCGACCAGCGCAGGACTGCCATCTTCAAACCGCGCGAGCACCGCCGCATTGGCGCGCGGCTCGGAACGGAAGTAGCCAATTACGTTTGCTGCCGCGAGCCTGCCACTCTCCTGAAAGACCTCGAAGATCGGATGATCGAATTTCACCTCGGTGATCGCAACGCTCTCGCCCGCTTTCGTCTGCACCGGTTCGCGCAACGTCGCCGGCGCGATGGTTTGAAACGCGGCGTTGAAATTGTCGGCCTGTGTGCGTGGACCCGTCGCTATGATCATCTGCCCGCCGGAATCTATAAACCTGACGAGTGCATTATCGAGTTCCGAGGAGATCGGTCCGCTGTCGTTCAAAACCACGAGCGCGTAGTCGGGAATAGTCGCCGGATCGACCGAGCCCGCGCTCTTCAGCGCAAACTTAAACGGCAGGTCGTCGTTCGTCGTCAACGCGCTTTGCAAGTGCAAACTGTCGCTGGGCCCACGCGATGCGCCTTCGATGATCAGCGCGTTTTGCGGCATCTCGCGACGCAGCGTGAAGTAGTAACGATTGTCCGGAGCGAAATCGCCGCTCGTGATGTCGACCGTGCAACGATTCGCGCCGTCGTTGAGATTGAAGCCAGTAAACTCGACCACGCGCGAGTCGCGACTGTTGAGACTGACGTCGCGCCTCTCCACCGTCTGATCGTTAATCTGAAAAGTAACCTGGACGTGATCCTTCGGCATGTCGCTGAAGTTGTTGACATGGACGACGAGGTTGTCGAGATACTTCTGTCCGAACACGACGCCGCGCGCTTCGACGTTCGTGATCGCGACGTTCGGCGCGGGGTTGTTGCCGCCCACGTCGAGTGTCGTGAGTTGGGTGTCGTTCGAGAGTTTGAAAGTGCCGGTGGCTTGCGTCCAGCCCGCGTTTTGGAAGTCGGAGATCATCACGATCCGTTTCGGGCCGGTCGTCTGCACCTCGCTCAACAACGACTCAGCGCCGCGCAACGCCTGTTCGTAATCAGTTCCGTCCCAGCCCGCGCTCAAACTGCTGATCCCAAGCCGCACTTTGTTTTTGTCAGTGACGAAGCGATTCAGAACCGTGTAGCGCTTATCGAAACTCACGAGCGCGACCTGTTCGTCGTTGCGTGCTTCGTCGAGCGCGGACTCGGCGCGCTTTTGCGCTTCGGCAAACAATCCTTCGCGACGCATGCTCAGTGAGTTGTCGATCAGGATCACGGTAGCGCCCGCAGCAGTATTATCCTTCGCCGCGCTGCCACCGCTGAAAAACGGACGCGTGAATGCAATCACGATCAAAAGAATTGCGAGACAGCGCAGCAGTAACAGAAGCAGGTTGTGCAAAGTGCGACGGCGAATGGTGCGCTGCGGCACCTGTCGCACAAAAACGAGCGCCGGGAACTGAACGCGACGCGCACGTGTGCGACGCACGAGA
>DATNDM010000085.1:0-8909 GCA_035553235.1 Pyrinomonadaceae bacterium
AATCGAAACGACTGCTGACACGGACCAGCAACTACAGATCCCGAGCGAGCTGCCCGTGCTGCCGCTGCGCGACATCGTGATCTATCCGTTCATGATCGTCCCGCTCTTCGTCTCGCGTGAGAAATCGATCCGGGCGGTGGACGAAGCACTAGCCGAGAACCGCATGATTCTTCTTGCGTCGCAGAAGGACCTCGATAAAGAAGAGCCGACGGCAGAGGATCTCTACGCTGTCGGAACCGCGGCCGTCATCATGCGCATGCTGAAATTGCCTGACGGCCGTATTCGCATTCTCGTGCAGGGACTCGCGCGCGCACACGTCGAATCTGTTGACACAACAGGTGAATACCTGCGTTCGAAGGTGAGCGTGATGCAGGAAGTGCTGCCGCCGGAACGATCGCTGGAAGTTGAAGCGCTCGTGCGCAACGTGCGTGCGTCGATGGAAAAAGCGATCAACCTCGGGAAGAACATTTCTCCCGAAGTGATGGCCATCATCGCGAATCTTGATGACGCGGGACGGCTCGCGGATTTGTCTGCTTCGAACCTCGAGCTGAAGGTCGAAGACGCGCAATCAGTGCTCGACATCGCCGACACGACTGCACGACTGCGTCGCGTCAACGATCTCCTAAACAAGGAGATCGAGGTCCTCACGGTCCAACAGGAAATCAACACGCAAGCACGCGCGGACATCGATCGTTCGCAGCGAGAGTTTTATCTGCGCCAGCAACTGAAAGCGATTCAGAGTGAACTCGGCGAGGGCAATGAACTCGCTGAAGAGACGGCGCAGTTTCGCGAAAAGATCGAAGCGGCGAAGATGCCGAAACCGGCGGAAGAGGAAGCACTGCGACAACTAAAAAAACTCGAACGCATGCATCCTGACGCCGCTGAAACTGCGACGCTGCGAAACTGGATGGAGATCATGACTGACCTGCCGTGGTCCAGATCTTCCGTCGATAATCTCGATCTGCAAAAAGCGGAGCGCGTGCTGAACGAAGATCACTACGGTCTCGAGAAGGTTAAAGATCGAATCATCGAAGCGCTCGCCGTGCGCAAGCTGAAGGAAAAACCGAAAGGCCCGATTCTTTGCCTAGTCGGACCGCCGGGAGTCGGCAAGACTTCGCTCGGACGTTCAATCGCACGCGCTCTCGATCGAAAGTTTGTACGTCTGTCGCTCGGTGGTGTTCACGATGAAGCTGAGATTCGTGGGCATCGCAGAACTTACGTCGGCGCGATGCCGGGCCGGATCATTCAGGCCGTGCAGCAAGCGGGCACAAACAACCCGCTGATCATGCTCGACGAGATTGACAAGGTCGGCGCAGACTTTCGCGGGGATCCGTCATCAGCATTGCTCGAAGTGCTCGATCCGGAACAGAACAATTCATTCCGCGACAACTATCTCGGCGTCACGTTCGATCTCTCGAACGTGATCTTCATGACGACCGCAAACGTGCTCGACACGATCCAGCCGGCGCTGCGCGACCGCATGGAAGTTATCCGTCTCGCTGGTTACACGGAAGAAGAGAAGCGCGAGATTGCCATTCGCCACCTGATTCCGAAGCAGATGGAAGAGAACGGCATCACCTCGAAGGATCTGCACCTCTCAAAAACCGCGCTCACGACGATCATTCAGCAATACACACAGGAAGCCGGACTGCGTCAGCTCGAACGCGAAATCGGCAAGATCTGTCGCAAAGTCGCGCGCAAGATCGCTGAAGGTCACAAGGGCGGGATCAGAGTTTCGCTGAAGAGTGTGCACGAGTTTCTCGGACCGCCGAAGATCATTCCTGAAGAAGTGTTGAAGAAGGATCAGGTCGGCGTCGCAACCGGTTTGGCGTGGACTGCCGTCGGCGGTGACGTGCTATTCATCGAAGCGCTGCGCATGAAGGGCAAGGGAAATCTCGTGTTGACGGGCCAACTCGGCGACGTGATGCGTGAGTCGGCGCAGGCGGCTTATTCCTACGCAAAGTCACGCGCCAAAGAACTGGACATCGCCGAGGAAGACTTCAGCAATTACGACCTGCACATCCACATTCCCGAGGGCGCAATTCCCAAAGACGGCCCGTCAGCGGGAATAACACTCGCCACCGCGATGGTATCTGCATTGTCGAGTCGACCAGTTCGGAAAGACGTGGCTATGACGGGTGAGATCACACTGCGCGGGAACGTGCTGCCGATCGGCGGCGTGAAGGAAAAGGTACTTGCCGCTAGACGAGCGCGGGTTACAACGATTATCCTTCCGCAGCAGAACCGGCGTGACCTCGAGGAGGTCCCGAAAGAGCCATTCAAAGACATTCGTTTTGTTTTTGTTGAAAACATGCGCCAGGTGTTTAGGGAAGCACTAGGCGAGAAGGTTGTGCCTCCGGCCACTCCGGCGCCGAGGCCACAGCGAATTCCGCAGGCTGCAAATGCACCGCGTCCTGCATAAATTTAATGCGGTCATGTTAATAGACGAGCGAAAACAACCAACGAATGGCGCGACGAATCTTAGTCATCGCCAGTTTGACGTTCCCGCGGCTCGGCAAGTCGCATCAACAAATTCAAGGAGTGTGTTAGTGAGAAGTACAAAGCCAAGCTACCTATCTGTTCTGCTCGGTGTCATTGCCCTGGTTTTCGCAGTTCAAATTTCCGCCTTCAGTCAGGAATCTCAAAAAGTTGAGACCAGTAACGTTACGATCAAAAACTTTGGCCAGATGGACGACCGGTTTTTCCGTGGTGGACAGCCAAAGGAGAATGACTACCAGCAGCTGGCTGCGCTTGGCATCAAGACCGTGGTCGATTTGCGGGATAATCCGACGGACTACGAGAAGCGGGACGTCGAAGCGCTCGGCATGAAGTACGTGAACATTCCGATGAGCGATAAGGATTATCCTGAGACTGCAAAGATCAATCAGTTCTTAAAGCTGGTTGACGATCCGGCGACTGGTAAGTTTTACGTGCACTGCGCCGGCGGCCGTCATCGCACGGGCGTGATGGGTGCTGTTTACCGGTTCAACCACTACAACTGGAACTACGATCAGGTTTATGCCGAGATGAAGAAGTACGACTTCTACACGCGCTGGGGACACGGCGACATGAAGAAGTTTGTTGAAGACTACGCCGCCAATTTTGCGAGCAAGCAAGCGACAGCGACGGTGACCACCACTGCTGCCGGCAATCAAAAGTAATCATCAAGATCCGGAAAAGAGAATCCGTGTAGTCCGTGGTTAAGTAACCGCAGATTACACGGATTTTTTATTGATACGAATCTTACTGGCCTCGGCCGATCTGGACAGCCGGACGCAGGCTCAGCAGCTCATTCGTCCGCTCCTTCACTTCACCGGCCAGCAAATTGATCTGACCCGGTGTGTAATTCGCGGCGCGAAACGCATCGCGAATCTGCTCGTCGCTAAGTTGTGACAGCAAACTGGCAATCCACTGCGCATCCTGAACCGAGATGTTCTTCATCAGACCGCGATTCTTCCCACCGAAGTGAAGCACCACGCGTTCACCCTTCACCTTCTCGAAGAAGTCTGACTTCGCGTAGCTCCTGGGATTGTTCCTGTCCCTCGTTATGCGCCACAAGATCGGAGTCGTACTTGCGTGTCCAAACGTCGCGCCGAGATCACTGATAGCATAACGAAGCTCGTTACCGTCTTTCAGGATCACGTTGTTAGAGTCTTTCAGGTCCCAGTTGTTGATCAACGCCATCATGATCTTGAGACCCTGCAACTGCGGTGTGCCGACGAATGGATTCTTTTTCCACTTCCACTCGCCTGCTCGCTTCAAATTATCAGGACGTGCTTCAAACCTGACGTTCGTGAACGTTCCTTTACCCGGAATCGTGACGCGCGGCACGAGATAGTTGACCTCTGTTGCGTAACCGAGGCCGTAGAGGAGTCTGACGGCTGAAGTCTCCGACTGAGCTTCTTTTCCGATTTTTGCGACCCACTCACGACCCGATCCGTCGCGCACGCGATACTTCTTCGAGTAGCCGCCCTTCTCCTCTTTTATAAACGTGAGGCGGCGCAGATCCGGACGCATCGCTGTGCCGCCGGGTCCGAGAAAAAGGTCGCGCGATCGGATGTCGTTCGGCCGCTCCCACAGGATCGGGGTGCCGGTGAGAGCTTCTTTCTTCTTCTTCGGTTTCGCGAGACCAGTCTCGATCGAAGTGACGCTCAACAGCAGCGCGAAAACGATCAGCGTTACGAGCTTCCTCTTGTGATTCATATTGTCCGTCCTGAAATCTGCAATCCTGTAACAGCAGATCACTCACTCGTCAGTCGACCCATAAAGTACTCCTGGACGTTGAACGGCTCACTGCCGCGACCAATCGGGATGTATCTGCCATCAGGCTGCAATTCACGCGCTTTCGTGTTGTCTTTCAAATACGCATCAAGCAACACGTCACGCAGGTAACTTTTGGCCTGGGGATCAGTTACAGGGGAAACCACCTCAATGCGGTGTTTCAGGTTTCGGGACATCCAGTCGGCGCTGCCGATGTAAAGCTCATCGTCGCCACCGTTCTGGAACCAAAAGACGCGGCTGTGTTCGAGGAAACGACCAACGACACTGCGCACCGTAACGTTCTCTGAAAGCCCCGGAATTCCGGGCCGCAACATGCAAATGCCACGCACGATCAACTCGATCTTCACACCAGCGCGCGACGCTTCGTAAAGTTTGTCGATAACCTGAAGATCGGCGAGACGATTGAACTTCGCGATGATGTGCGCGGGCCGGCCGGCTCGCTGATGCTCGATCTCGCGATCGAACAGCGCGTTGAGCTTCTCACGCAGATCGATCGGCGCGACCATCAGCGTGCGATAGTCATCCTGTTGCGAAAAGCCGGTCAGATAGTTGAACAACTCCGTCGCGTCTCGGCCGATCGACTCGTCGACAGTAAACATGCCAAGGTCCGTGTAGGTGCACGATGTAGTCGGGTTGTAGTTACCCGAAGCGACATGCACGTACCGCCGGAGTGTTTCGCCTTCGCGTCTGACAACGAGCGTCAGTTTGCCGTGTGTTTTGAGACCCAGAATGCCGTAAACAACGTGCACGCCCGCCTGATCAAGCTTGCGCGCCCATTCGATGTTGTGCTCTTCGTCGAACCGCGCTTTCAACTCGATCAGCGCGGTCACTTGTTTACCCTGCTCGGACGCACGGATTAGCGCCGGCGGAATCGGTGAGTCTGGACCAGTGCGATAGAGACAGATTTTGATCGCGACGACATTTGGATCTTCGACAGCCTGATTGATGAAACCAGTCACGCAATCGTACGAGTCGTATGGGTGATGCAGCAGTCGATCGCGTTCGCGGATCGCGTCGAAGATGTTGTCGTACTCCGTGTACCACGCAGGCATAGTCGGTTCGAAAGGCTCGTCTTTCAGATCCGGTCGATCCACGTCGTAGAGCTCCATCAAATCCTGAGTGTGCAGTGGACCATCAAACACGTAAACGTCATCCGGCTCGACATTGAGTGAGGCGCTGAGATACTCGATCATGTCGGCGGGCATATCAGGAGACACTTCGAGTCGCACCGGCGCACCAAACCGGCGCTGGCGCAATTCTTCCTGAATTAAGTTAAGTAAGTCTTCCGCTTCCTCTTCTCTGATCTCGATGTCGGCGTCGCGAGTGACGCGGAACAAATGACATGGACCAGGATTCATGCCCGGGAACAGCACCCGAACATTCGCTTTAATGATCTCTTCGAGTAGCACGAAGCGATTTGACGAAGCACCGACGGGTACTAGTCGCGGTACCGATGACGGCACCTTGATACGCACGAACCGCGAAGCTTCGCGCTGCTTGCGTCCGATGAGGTTAACTTCATCGGGTGCATGCACCATCAGACCGATGTTGACGCTCAGCGGCGAGATGTAAGGAAACGGGTGACTGGGATCCACTGCCAGCGGCGTCAGAATCGGATAGACCTTCTCCATGAAGTAGTCTTTCAGGTTCTCTTTTTCGTGCCGTGAAAGCGCCTCATACGAATTCAGAGATACGCCTGCTGCTTTCAGACGTGGCAGGATGTCTTCGCGTAATACGCGGGCCTGCTCGTTGACAAGCCCGAGAACGCGTTCGCGTATTTTCCGCAACTGTTCCGCCGGAGTTTGACCGTCCGGTGAAACGATGTTGCTGTCATCCAACTCCTCTTTCAGGCCCGATACGCGAATCTGAAAGAACTCGTCCAGGTTCGAAGAGAAAATGGAAACAAACTTCAGCCGCTCGAGCAGCGGAGTGGTTTCGTCGAGTGCTTCTTCGAGCACACGTGCATGAAACTCCAGCAGACTCGTCTCGCGGTTGAAGAAAGATTGTGTACGAGAAGGCACGACGCCGAGCTCGGCGGGCCTGGGGAATTCGTGAATTTTGGTTTTGACGACTGTAGACATAGGCTTTCGGTAATCAGTTCGGAAAAATTTTGATTTCTGAACACAGGGAGAACATGCCCTGTCGGGGCAAGTGGCAAGCATCGTTCCATCCGAAGATTACGAGGGTCGAAGTGACTTAAGAGTTGCTCTTTTAAACATTTAGCGATTTTGTTACGAAACCGGTCCGAATTTGGTCGTGTATGCATTCAAACCACGTATCACACGAATCATCATCAAGTTTTTAGCAGGTGAGTTTTGAGTTCATGGCATCCGTGATCAATGGTTTTGCAACCAAAGCAGGTCCGCTGCGTGTGGAAAAACTAACTGTTTGAGACTGTGTTTCAACTATCGGGGTTGTTTGACACCCCAAAAAACCGTGTGGTAACCTCCGGAGGTGATTTTGGCTCCTTCTTTTAGCGAGTGAGTCCTGCAGTCCAAGTCATAGAGGAGCCATTAGATACCGCACAACTGAGGAGTAAGACGATTTGATTTCAACGAGCTTTTCTCGTCTGAAGCCCTGTGTGGCTTTACTAATGGCGCTCGTCGCTTCGGCGGCAACCTCCGTCGCCCAGATTCCAGTAGGTTCATCAGCACGAACAATCCAAAACGAAGTCGAGCAGTCCGAAGGTCGCGTTTCGCAGATCATGACGCGTGCGGAAGATCACTTCCGCAGGGGCAAGCTTAACCTCGAAGACAACAAGCGCGAACAAGCTCGCGAAGAGTTTGATAAAGCGATCGATTCGATTCTCGAATCGGGCTTCGATGTACGCGCGAATCAACGTTTGCAGACTTACTATCTCGAACTTGTCGAGCGTATCTATCGCGAGGAAGTTCCGCTGCAGCAACCGGGTGGGCCAGTTAACACGCAACTCGTCGCGCAAAACACTCAGACGCAGGATCAGAAGCCTGCGCCCGCTCCGCAGATCGGTTTCCGCGATCAGAAGTTTGAACCTTCGCCGCTGGATGAGCTGAGCAAGCTGGTGCTGACGGAGAGTGAAAAGCAAGTTTCGAATGAAGATATTCTCGCGTTGGAGCAGGCTCAGAAGAACGTCAATTTCACCTTCACGCTCAATCCGTTAATTCAGCAATACATCAATTACTACCAGTCGCGTGGTCGATCCACGATGGAAAACGGACTGCGCCGTTCCGGCCAGTACATGAGACTCGCGCGGAAGATTTTCGCTGAAGAAGGCGTGCCGCTCGATGTGACGTGGTTGGGTCAGGTTGAGAGCTCATGGAAACCGAAAGCAGTTTCGTGGGCAGCAGCGTCGGGATTGTGGCAGTTCATTCCGAGCACCGGTCGCACTTACGGGTTGCGTCAAAACGCGTACATCGACGAGCGAAACAGTTATGAACAGGCGACTCGCGCCTCCGCTCGTCATCTCAAGGATCTTTCCGAGCGTTACCACGGCAACTGGGAACTGGCGATGGCCGCGTACAACACCGGCGCCGGAAACGTTGATCGAGCCATTGCGCGCGCCGGCACCGCCAACTTCTGGATGATCTATCCGTACATCGCGCAGGAAACACGCAACTACGTTCCGAACATTCTGGCTGTGATCCTGATCGCGAAGAATCCCGAGAAGTATGGCTTCAAGGGAATCAAGCCCGATGCGCCGATGTCGTATGACGTGGTTCAGGTTCCAACCGCGACGAGCTTGCAGTTAATCGCGGACGCTAGCGATACAAACGTCGATTTCATTCGCAGCCTGAATCCGGAGTTGAAGCGCGACATCACGCCGCGGGGCGACACCTACAACGTGCGCATCCCAGCCGGTCGTGCGAAACAGTTTGCTTCTTTGATTCAGAGAATCTCGCCGGATAAACGTGAAACAGCTCGATTGATTTCAGTTGCACCGGGTGAAGACTGGCAGACCGTTGCGAATCGAACTGGTTTCAACGTGGCCCAACTTCAGTCGTGGAACAGCGGGGTCGAGTTGAAAGGCGCAACGAAGCTCGTCGCTCCCAGCGGCAGTATCAAACTCACTCGCTGGGTGAGATCGACGTCCGCAGCTACAACCGATACACCTGCGGCGGGGATTAACAAAGTTCGTGCTCGCAAGGGCGATACGATTGCGAGTATCGCGGCCGCGCGCAACCTCGACGCGAACGATGTGGCGCGGTTGAACGGCATCCCGGTTGACTCTGAATTGAAGGCCGGACAGGAAATCAAAATCCCATCGACAGCGACGACACCCTCTCGACGTCGCTAATTTGCAGAGTTTCGAACCCTTTATCCACAGATTACGCAGAGTGTTTATAGCATCTGCGTAATCTGTGTAATCTGTGGATAAAGAATCTTGTTTCACAGTTAGGAGCCGCCTCACATGCTCTTCAGAACACTCTCCGCCGCCGTTTATGGCATAAACGCTGATCTCGTCGACATCGAAGTCAACCTAACTCCGGTTCGTAGTGAAAGCGACAAGGAGCCGCCCGTTACGATCGTCGGCCTTCCTGATGCCGCAGTTCGCGAGTCGCGCGAACGCATTCGCGCGGCAATTCAGAACTGTGGTCACGTCTTTCCGTTTCAAAAGACCACGATCAATCTCGCGCCCGCCGACGTTCGCA